>PFLF01000114.1 GCA_002784505.1 Candidatus Roizmanbacteria bacterium CG_4_10_14_0_8_um_filter_39_9 | reverse complement strand
CAAACATATCGAGCTTCTTATAAGGGCTGCAAACAAGGCAAAAATTAGGTTAAAGGTCGTCGGGACAGGTCGTGATGAAAAATTTTTAAAATCAATCGCTGATAATACGGTTGAACTAGTAGGAGATGTGACTGATTGCGAACTTATAAAGTTATATAACGGCGCAAGCGCATTTTTGTTTGCCTCAATTGACGAAGAATTTGGAATTGCGCCTATTGAAGCTATGGGTTACGGACTCCCCGTAATTGCTTACGCATCGGGCGGGCTTCTTGAAACGGTTCATGAAGGAGTGAACGGATATTTATATGAGCAATTTGACGAAGATTCTCTAATTGAGAAAATTAATAAACTAAACTCTCTTTCAAAGAATGACTATACTCAAATGAGAATCAATGCTCGAAAGGAATCAGAAAAATATACGGAAGAAATATTCGCCAAAAAGATTAAACAATTTGTTAACCAGTTAACCCGTTAACTTATATTACTCGCTCCGTATCGCATCAATAGGCGAAAGATTTGCTGCTTTTTTTGCCGGGAATACACCGAAGACTATACCGATGACCGATGAAACTCCAAGTGCCAATACGACTGAATTTAAATCAATATAAGCCGGGAAAAAGTTTTGTATAAAAAAAACGATGAGATAGGCAAATCCCAGTCCCATAAGCCCTCCTAATACCGAGAGAGCAACTGATTCGACAAGAAACTGTAATAATATGTCTGAAGTGCGAGCTCCTAGTGCACGGCGTATCCCAATTTCTTTTATGCGTTCAGTCACGGTAACATACATGATGTTCATGATCCCGATTCCTCCAACAACCAGTGATACCGCAGCAATCGCAACGAGCACCGTATTCATCACCCCAAAAATCGACTCAATAGCTCCAAGTAATTCTGCTTGGTCAATGACCGAAAAATCATCTTCTTTATATCGTTTTAACATGGCTGTTTTAACTTCTTGCTTTGCAGTTTCAATGTTTATATCACTTTTTGATTTGACGATGATGGCATAAAACTTTTTATCCGGATTAAATACTTGAGCGGTGGTATGAGGCATATAGATAAAAGAGTCAAGATCGGGTCCGCCAAATCCCCCTCCTCCCTTTGCTTCAAGCACCCCTTCAATTTTAAAAGTTTGACTATCAATTTTGATATTCTTGCCTATTGCCGCATCTTCATTCCCAAATAATTTCACTGCAATCTTCGGACCAATAACGGCAATTTTGCTTCTTTTATCTACATCATTTTTTGTAAATATTCCACCGTGCTGCGCTTTTAAATTTAAGGCAAGAAATATATCCGCGGTACTCGCATAGAGCGTGGCTGGTTCTGTGCCTTTTCCCATTGAAACCGTAATTGAGCGTGTTACGATGGGGATAACAAACTCCGCGCTTTTGACACGTTCAAGTTTTAATATGTCTCTGAAGTCAAAACGGATTGTGGTCATCGAACCGGTAGAGCTAAAACCCCCACTTCTCAGAATTTGTCCGGGGACCACGCGGATTAGGTTGGATCCTAAGCTTTGAAATTGATCATTGATGTATTTTCTTAAACCAAGACCGAATGCTATGAGAATCACAACGGATAATACGCCGATAACAATTCCTAAAGAGGTAAGAAATGTACGGCCCTTATTCCGTGAAAAATCTTCAATTGCCGATTTAAGAACAAAAGTAAAATGATTCATTGTATTTTTCCGTCTTTAATTTCTATTTTTCTGTTCGTAGTTGCTGCAATGTTCGGATCGTGAGTTACGATTACCACCGTCATTTTCTCCTGTTCATGCAGTTCATGGAGAAGCTTTAATATTTCAGAGCCCGATTTGGTATCCAGATTTCCCGTCGGCTCATCTGCTAATATGAGTTGGGGGGTCATTATTAAAGCGCGTGCTATAGCAACTCGTTGCTGTTGGCCTCCTGAAATCTTATTGGGAAAAGATTTTTCTTTTGTTTCCAGCCCGAACCTTTTGAGCAAATATCTTGCCTTTTCGATCGGATCAAATTCAAGCTTTGAACGAGTATAAATGGTCGGAATGAGTATATTTTCAAGTACGGTCAATTTATTGATTAGATTGAATTGCTGAAAAACAAATCCTACAAAAGTGTTGCGGAGTGATGAAAGTTCATTGTCGTTAAGTTTTGATACGTCTTTATTGTTAATAAAAATTAAACCACTTGTGGGTTGGTCAAGTAGGCCGATGATGTGCATGAGGGTAGATTTGCCTGATCCGGATGGTCCTATGATTGAGGTAAATTCACCCTGTTCAATTTCAAGATTGATATTGTTTAAGGCAATGAAAATAACCTCGTCATCAAGCTGATAGGACTTATTTACATTTTGAAGTTTGATCATAGGCAGGATCCTTTGATTATTTCTGTACGCTCAATATAACGTTTCCTTCTTCAATACCTGAAAGTATTTCAACATTTCCGTCTACCTCAAGCCCCGTTTTAATATAAACTTTTTCTTCTTTTCCGTCATGTAACCTCATTACATATTTCTTGTCCCCTTCAGCTTTAATAAATTTGTCAGGCGCCGCAATCACATTATTTTTTTCTCCCATCACAAATTCGGTGTCACCCGTCATGCCAAACCGATACTTCATTTCTTGGTCCACCGGCATTTTTATTCTCCCTTCATATACGGTCCCCGTCTCCCCCGCCTTTGGAATGTAGGAAATATAATATAACTCGCCTTTGATCTTATCGTCAGGATAGGAGTCAAGTAAAATTTCCCCTCTTATGCCTTCCTTTAGTCTTATTACCTCGGTTTGGTCGGCAATAAAAGAAAAGTAAAGTGTATCCGGATTGATTATTTCAAACTCTGCTCCGGCTGGTGTAATATTTGTTCCCGGATTCGTCACATCTGCCCGTACCACAACCCCTGCAATCGGTGTGTATAAATAGGAATATTCAAGCGCAAGGTCACTTAACTCAACGTCGAGAACGGAACTGCTTAAATCATATTGGGCATCTTCAAGAAGCCGTTTCATGCGATCCCCATTCTCACGGATCGGCTGATCTCCCACTCGTTGGTTATCATCACGCGACTGATCAAATGTTCCCCGTTGGGAAGCAAAAGAATTAAGATTTTTTTGAAGTCTCATTTTTAAATCTCTCGTATCGAGGGATGCAATTCCCTGATATTTCTTTACGACGTCCCCCACCTTTGCTCCAACCCAGGTAAGCTTCCCTGATGATTGAAAACGTAAAACGACATGATCATCAGCTGCGACCTGTCCTGATAAGGTCAAAATGTCCTGTAAATCTTGACGCTTGACCGTATAGGTTGCGAGTTTTGCAACCTGAGCTTTGGTGCTTTGCTGTTGATACAAAAATATACCAACCCCCGCGGCAATAATAACAAATACATACCATCTTTTTTTTATCACAAAAAAAACGCTCTTCAATTTCATATATTGATTATATAGTCTACCTTACAAAAAAGGAAGCCATTCATTTATCGGCATGACGTTAAAATTCAAAAAGTTCCACGCATATAAATAGATGGCGATGAGAAGGATTAGCCCCACAACAACAAACCGTTTTGAAGTAAAAAACGATTCAAACACGATTAAGGTCATTGGCCATAATGGAAGTGTGTAGCGACTTATGTCTCTATGTTGTATGCAGGTACTGGCAAGTAAAAAAACCAGTGTGAAATAATAAAAACTCCGGTGTCTGCTATTTTTCAGTTGATAGACAGCAATCCCATAAAGGAAGAAATAGAACAGAACATCTTCAAGCCATGCAGTTCCAACCCACTTTGCCTCCGTATTAAAAACGGAAAATGGATACGGCGTGGGTACAGTTCCCCCTGTATGGAAAAAGGCATAAAAATCTCCGTACTGTATCTGGTAGATTGAGAACACACCAAAAAGTGCAAGAGGGATCAGAAATATCCACCACCAACCCTGCTTTATTTTTTTCGTTTGAATATATTTTTCAGCAAAAACCAATCCGTATGCGCCGAAAAGAAGTATCCCCGGTAGCTTAGTCAAGACAGATAATGCTCCGAGTAAGCCAGCATAAAAATAACGCTCTGTCTCAAAGAAATACAATGAGGCTACAATACAAATTAGAAAAAGACTTTCAGGAGCTCCCGTTGTCCTTACTACTAATAACCGCGGTAAAAAAAGTAAGATAGTGCTCAGAAGCAAGGGATTTTTTGATATGTGAAGCTTTTTTACCGTAAAATAAAATACCCAGGAAAGAAGAACAGTACATAGGACGTTTACAAAGATCATCGACTTCAAATATCCTATTATCGGAGCGAATATCGCTATGAGAATGGGGTATAAAGGAAGATGAGCTGCAAAATATAACGGACTTTGAGGAAGAGAGCTGTCGCGATTTATGCTTTCGATCAGTTGAGGATTATAAAATGTTTTTGCGGGGATGATATATAGAGGACCGTCATATTGTTTGTATATATCCAACATAGAGGATCCGTTTGTCCGCATTAAAAACGGCAACCATACGATAACTGTGCTTGTTAAAACAACAAAAAGTAAGGTAAAATAAGGCATGAAACGCTTCATATCTATCGTTATTATACTATGCGCTGCGTTTTTACGCCTCTGGCGACTCCCTGAGTTTGCTATGTTTTTGGCTGATCAGGGACGAGACGCTGTTATCGCAAGACGAATAATAACATTTGAACATTTCCCTGCCATTGGCCCCCCTTCATCAATAGGACAGGTATATCTCGGACCTTTTTTTTACTATCTCATCGCTCCTTTTCTCATTCCCCTCCGTTTTGACCCGGTCGGTCTTGCTTATGGGGTTGCAATTCTTTCGATTGTGGGACTAATCACCGCATTCATTATGTTGGAAAAAACAGTAAATTTCGAAACGGCTATCGTATTTCTTATTCTTGCCACTTTTTCATTTAATCTTATTTCATTTAACCGCTTCTCTTGGAACCCCAATCTTCTCCCGTTTGCTTCATTTATGACCATGTATTTTTTGTATAAAACGATATATTCAAAAAAAAATAATCTGTGGTATGGATTATTATTTGGCGCCTTCTTCGGATTTTCCTTTCAGCTTCATCATCTTGCAGCTCTGATGGCGGTCCCTATTGGGCTGATCTTTCTTTATTACCTTGCCCAACAGAAAAAAAAACGCATTAGTCATGTTATATCAATTGGTGTATCGCTCATAGGGTTTTTGATCATTTCGTTTCCTCTTATTCTTTTTGATCTTAAGCACGATTTTATTAATTTCCGTAATTTGAATTCTCTCTTTACCAAACAGAATATTGTTGCAGGAGGATCTCCCCTAACCCGACTTCTTGAGACAAATCAGGCTTTCTGGAATATCGCACTTCAAATCAGTCTTCCAGCAATCCCCCTATTCCTTTTGTCATTAGTAATAATTGGTCTGCTCATATTTTTTATTAGAAAAAATAAAGTTCATCCACTGATCGTGATCAACGCATTAAATGCTTTTTCCTTTATTTATTGCTTTAGTCTGCTCAGCAGCGGACGTTTCCCCCACTATTTTGGAGTAGCATATCTGAGCATGTACGCGGTAATGGGGTATTTTGCCTCTTTTCTTTTGAAGAAGCCGGTAACAATCGTTATCCTTTCATTTTTAATAGTAGGATTTTTATTTGTTAATGCTTCTCAGTATTATTTCATTGCAGGACCGCCAAGTGACCAAATTAAAAGAGCCGAGCAGATTGCTAACTCTATTACTCCCCATATGAGCGGCAAGCTTTTTAACCTTGCTACCTATCCGATTGAATTTACCAGCGAAGAAACCTATATCTATTTTCTTGAAGCGCAAGGATACCACGTTGCAGATCGAGGTGTCAGTCAGGTAACCGATCAAATGTTTGTTCTGTGTGACCGGGGCCCCTGTGACATTCTTCATACGGGATCCTGGAATATAAATATGTTTGGAAAAGCGAAAATTGATACAATGTGGGAGGTGGAGGGGATTAAAATTTATCGGCTGGTACATGAATAATATAACTATTTCGCTTGTTATCCCATGTTATAACGAAGAATTAAATATCCAAAAAGGCGTCCTGGATAAAATTGGCAACTTTACCAAAGATGACAATAGATTTGCCGAGATACTTATAATTGATGATGGATCTGATGATAAGTCAAAAGATGTCATAAAAAACAAATATTTGTCACTTTTCACAAAATTTCGTCTTATCGAAAATAATCACCAAGGAAAAGCCTTTGCCATCATTGATGGGATACGAAAATCAAAAAGTCAATATGTTATGTTTTCAGATTTCGATCTTGCAACCCCCATCGAAGAATCGGAGAAGTTAATCAGAGCCATCGATCCTCAAACGCCTATCATTATCGGATCAAGAAATAAAGACCGAAAAGATGCTCCGATTTTCAGAAAAATCATGTCTTATGGAAGTGTCCTCGTTAAATCGTTGCTGCTTGGATTACGGGGAATCAACGATACACAATGTGGTTTTAAATTGTTTGACAGAACAATTGCCATTAATCTCATTAACGCATTAAAAGTATTTCATACTAATAAAAGAGTCTCCGGCCCTTCTGTATCGGCGGGATTTGATATTGAGTTTTTGTTTGTAGCCGCCAAGAAAGGTTATAAAATAACGGAGATATCGGTGGATTGGAAATACGCCGAAACCAGAAGAGTTAACTTCGTCAAAGATACTTTCGAATCGCTTCGTGATATCTTGCTTATCAAGTACTATGACCTCGCTAAAAAGTACAATTAACAAGTTCTTACCATTCATTTTCCTTTTCATAATTAGTTTATTGGTAGTTTTTTATCAATATGTACAAATACCGAAAAATACAACATTTGATGAAATAGAATTTACAAAACTTGCGCTTCACCTGGGAAAGCAGGGATATACCCCCTACAGTACTCTTGCCACCGGACACGCCACCCTCTATTTTTATCTTATTCTTCTGTCATTTAAAATCTGGGGTGTAAGTTTGATGGCATTGAGACTTCCCGCAGCAATTTTTGGTGTTTTCAACACTATTTTAGTATATTTGATTTTCAAAATGGTCTTTCGGACTACCAACTACCAACTACCAACTACAAAAATACTCCCCTTCCTTCTCGCTCTCACATTTTTATCAATGCGCTGGTATTTTAATTTTGCACGGTTTGGATTTGAAGTTACCTTTCTTCTCTTTCTTGAACTCACTTCGCTCTATTATATGCTCCGCTATAAAAATACAAATACTTGGACTCATCTGTTTATTTCCGGATTATTTTCTGGCCTTGCTTACAACTCGTATCAACCAGGAAGAATTTATTTTATTATCCCTTTCTTTTTCCTTCTTTCGTCGATAATGACAGCCAAAAGGCCACCTACGCAGTGGTCCTTGGCAAAATGTATGTTGGTATTTTTTACACCTATTATTATCCTTGCAGCACCTCTTACTTTCTACCTAATGAAAAATCCTGACATCCGTATATACCAGCAGTTTTATCCAAATAATCATGAGATGACCGTACAAGAAAAGGGTGATTTTTTTCTTCGTAACTTATCTTCAACTGCGGGTATATTTAACATTAAAGGAGATGTAAATGGGCGACATAATTACCCCAATAAACCCGCTCTCAATCCAATATTGGGCGTTTTGTTTGTTGCGGGTCTTATAATCGCCCTAATAAATTATAAAGATAAATATAATCAACTATTTTTATTCTGGTTTTTTCTATCCCTTGCACCAACGTTGGTAACGTACCCGTGGGAAAATCCGAATATGCTACGCACTTTTACCGCAATACCTTCTATTGTTTACTTTGTCGGTTTGACAATCGTATGGATAAGTAATTTCGAGTTTATTCATGGAGCATTGAAAAAGAAATTGTTATTGGCCATAATGTTTTTTCTTCTGGGAATCTCATCGATCTATGAAGTTCGGACATATTTTATCCATCAAAGTGAAGTATTTAAAGAAGCATTTGAAGCGGAGAGAAGTCTTAAATCATACTTAAAATGAAAAATTTAAAGCCAATTCTTGCCATAATAATTCTGATAATTTCTGTGAGCTATCTTTCAATGGTGGTTGTGCAACACTTACCGCTCTACACTTCAAAATATAGTGCCCAAAAGACAAAACAACTTTATGACGAGTCTCAATGGAGCCAATCTCAAAATGTTTCACCCATGAAAATATTGGATGCATGGGCTCTCAAAAATAAATACACCGGATGGAATAATTTCGTTGATGAGAACAAAGAAAAAAAAGATATTGAGAAAGTAAAAAAAGAAATAATAGATTCTGTGCGTGCAAAAGGGGTTTCCGATGCGACGCTTTACACGTATGTAGGACACGAATATATGAGGGGAACAGACCCAACGCTTCTTAATCCTGAGCACCCGCCTTTAGGAAAATATCTTATTGGAATTTCCATCAGGGTCTTTCAAAACGAACACGTCATCCTCCTTATCTTTGGTTTTATTACATTGATTACCATATTTTTTATTGTTTCCTCAAGCACCAAGTCCTATCTTCCCGCATCTGTGGCAATACTTTTGACTACAACTCATTCGTTATTTATCGACCAGCTCATTCACGGCCCACAGCTTGAACTATTTCAGCTGACTTTTTTTCTTTTAATGGTGCTATTTTTGATGTTGTTTGAGGAAAGAAAAAATGTTTTGCATCTCATTTTCTCTGCGGTATTTTTTGGATGTTTCCTATCGGTAAAAACATTTTCAACACATTTTTTACTCATTATAGCCTGGTTAACTACCCTTATCTTTTTTTCAAAAAAATTTAAACTCAAAGAGTGGATCGTTCTCAACGCAGGAGCAGTTGTCATCTTTATAAGCACCTATGCAGTTTTCTTTCTGAAGGGGGGCAGTTTGAGACAGTGGCTTGGAGTTCAAAAATATATTGTGATGTTTTATAAACAGGCAGGAATCAATGTCTTTGAGTTTGCGGGCAACTATCTTCGCCTCATCTTTACGGGGAGCTGGAAGTTCTGGACTGATAACAGTCCTGTTTCACATTATGGTGAGTGGTCGATTATGTGGAGTATTGTTTTTATCTTTACCATTATGGTAATAATAATGATGTTGAAACAAAAAGATAAAAAAAACGTTTCTTTTCTGGAGTGGATGTTGATTTCCTTTATTGGAATTTACAACCTCTATTTATTTATTATCCCCATGTTTCCCCGCTACTTATTATTACTATTTATTCCCATGATTGTTCTTATCTCGATTCGGTTCAATACATCGATCATATTTTATGAAAAAAGTAAAAAATAATATATTCCTTGATCACTTTCCCTTCATTCTGTTTCTTGCAGGGTTTTTTTTACTTGTTGCATTTCTGATCATAAGCCGCAATACTCCCTTTTTTGATTGGGATGAATCAATTTACGCTCAGGTTGGCCGAGAAATGATACGAAATAAGTCTTTTTTTGTTCCGGTCTGGCAGGGACAAGCATGGTTGGACAAACCCCCTATTCCTTCATTATTTTACGGCGTTATGGAACTCCTGCCGTTTGCGCCCGAAATAACCACCCGCATAGCCACTCTGCTCCTCAGTTGTATTGTTTTGTTTTTTCAATATATTTTAGGATTGCGGGTAACAAAATCAAAATACATTTCTCTCTTGTCCGTTATCCTCACTGCATTTCTTCCTGTCTTTTTCCAGAGATCTCAGGCTTTAAATGTTGACGTCTTTCTTCTGTTGGGTTGGTTGGGATATGTGCTGTGGTATGAAAATGTATGGGCATCAGTTATTTTTCTCCTTATCGCAACACTTAGCAAATCACTTCTTGGATTTTTTCCCCCCATTATGTTTTTCGGATTCCATATCTTTGAGTTCGTAACAAAACAGATTAATAAAAAGCAACTTATTTCCCGCTTAAAATACCTGGGAATACAGATGGGGATATCATGTATTTGGTTCGTGGGAATGCTTATTGTCTATAAATATAATTTTATTCAGTACCATTTTATTGACAGTCATTTCAAAAGGGTTACTGCGTCAATCGAACAGCACTTCGGACAGCGTACATTTTATGTTACTGTTCTCGTCGATCAGTTGAGGTTGCTTTTGATTCCTGCCAGTCTCTCTCTGGGATATTTCATGTATTTATTTTTCAAAAAAAAATCTGACCGCTATCTGATCTTTCTTACCATATTTTTCGTCCCATGGTTCGTATTCCTTAATCTGACAAAAACAAAAATAGAGTGGTATATTTACCCCGTACTTTCCCAATTTACGCTTCTTGCCGTATATCCCCTCATTTTGCTGAGAAAAAAAACAGTTGTACTCGTCGCTACATCAATTATTGTTGGAACGTATTATTTTATTGCCATAACCCCCATTAATTCACTTCTCACCCAGCCATTTTCAACCCTTGAAGACCATCAAAGGATTGCGATTCCTGCAAAAAAAAATGGATGCAGGGGTCTATTTGTGTTGGTTGGCGACTCAACTCGCACATCCTATGCTACGCTCAAATCAATGAATCTTGTTATTACAACAACTACTTGGTGGGGAAATCACCCTTCCATGGCATATTATGCAGATATGAGGACTGTTTATTCCTATTCAATACCAAACTTTATTGACAAACTAAATAACTTAAAAAGATCTGAGTGTCTTGTCTTTGAAAAAAATGATAGAAACCATATCCCAAATGTAAGCCTCGTTCGAGACACATTTGCAGATAATAAAACATATGTATTGATGCAAAAAGAGTAAGGAAGAATGGTATAATTAAGGCTAACTATGTTTGACATTCAGGTAGTTTTTTCCTTTCTCAAAAAAACCTTTTCTCGGAAAGATGTTCGGTTAATTTTGTTATTGATTTCACTCTACTTTTTTACAAGGGTTTACCACCTGTTGGAACTCCCTATTTTTAATGATGAAGGGATTTATATTCACTGGGCAAAGGTTGCATGGCATGATGCGGCTTGGCGCTTTGTGTCCCTGACTGATGGAAAACAACCCCTTCAGACGTGGGGGACTATCCCCTTCCTAAAGCTCTTTCCCAACGATGCTTTATTTGCGGGGCGAATGTTTTCGGTAGCTACGGGGTTTTTTGGGCTTACCGGATTATTTACTCTCCTGTTTTATTTATTTAATAAGCGGGCCGCGTATATCGGTAGCTTGCTTTTTATTGCTCTTCCCTACTTTCTCTTCTATGATCGGATGGCAATGGTCGACAGTGGTGTCAACGCTTTTTTTATCTGGATTCTTTTTTTCTCAATCCTCCTGGTTAATACCATGCGTCTTGACGTTGCTATTATCTTCGGGCTTGTTGCGGGAATGGGTTTACTCGCAAAGTCATCGGTAAGACTATTTGTCGGACTTTCGCTCTTGGCGCCAATTCTTATGAAAGAGGCCTACTTTAAAATAAAAAAGACAAAGCTTCTGTCATTTTTCATATTGTTTGCGATCACGGGTGTTTTAGCATTCGCCATATATAATATCCAACGTCTCTCCCCATTCCTTCATTTTGTAGAAGAAAAAAACAAAACATTTATTATGACATTTACCGAGCTTCGGGCAAATCCCTTTGCAGTCCTATGGTCAAACATGCAAACCATTCCCTACTACGTTTTTTCAGAGCTCGGATGGGTAGTTGTCCCTTTTGCTTTAATGGGAATGTATAAGCTCTGGAAAAATAATGCCCAGCTTGCACTTTATCTCTTGAGTTGGCTTGTAATATCTTATTTTGGAATTGCGCTGATGACGAAAGTATTATTTCCCCGCTACATAATGTTTTTTGGAACACTTCTCCTTATCTTTGCTACTTACTTTATATCAGAATTAAAAGACAGACGAATAAGATTTGCCTCAGCTGCAATTATCGTTTTTGCCGCGCTGTTTTTTGATTACTTTATGTGGTTTGACTACAAGGGAATTATTTTCCCGCCAACTGATCGGGGCCAGTACGTTGAAGGAATTACCGTTGGATATGGGGCAAAAGAAATTATTGGATATGCAAGGGAAATCTCAAAGGAAAAAGAGGTCGTTCTGTTGGCTGAGGGAGATTTCGGTATGGCGGGAGATGTCCTTGATACATTTATCCAACCGGGGGACCGTATATTTATCAAGGGATATTGGCCACTCACAACAGAGCGGGTCTTATTTCATCAGAAAGATCTGCTCGAAAATAAACAAGTGCTTATTGTAACTTCTCACATGAAAGACTATCCCGCAGACTGGCCAGTAAAACTTATTAAAAGCTATTATAAGCCCAATAAAGAATCTTCTCTTCACCTGCTTGAACTTACTCAGTAACTTTCTTTGTAGCCCCAAGGTCTTTGTTTGGAATGAGCACTTTAAAGTCAAGTAATTTATTGGCACCCCAAATATCATCAATTTGTTTAAAGTTAACTGCATCAGTTGAACAATTATTTTTGTTTATGATAAGAATGTTCTTTTTCATATCATTCGGTGATATTTTATCAGATGTGCACCCTGAATCAACGAAATATACATTGTGTGATTGGTCTAAACGGACATCATATTTAATTTGACCTATATATGACGGATCAAAATCATTGGTAAAATAAAGATAATACATCGACATGGTCCCATAGGTCGGTAAAAACACTTTATCGTAGTTATCTTTATTCTTTTTCACATATTCAATAAGTGTCTTTTGTCCATCATTACGATAGAGACTGGTAAATAGATCTGTGTGCACCGTATACCCATGCCAAAAATATATCCCTTCAAAATAAATCCTGCAATGGCGACAAAATAAATTACCTTTAGCCACTTTTTTTGTTCTGAAAGTTGAAATAATCCGTACCCGGCAAACAAACTGAAAAACACGGTCATATCCACCGAGCGCTGGATATTGGGAGCGTCAATATAGGTAAGGCTTGCGGGTATGGGAACAAGGAAAAAAAGCAAGATCAAGAAAAACAATACTTTTTGTTGCGCTTTTGGGAAATTACCTCTTGCTAAAAAAATTGCAGCAGCAATGAGCGGAATAATGAATGAAAAATAAAGGAGGCCTTGTTCAGGAACCGAATACGCATATGACAACCCCCCTTTGACAAATAAATATTCTCCAGAAAAATAAATCGAATACTGACGGAGGAATTCCCGTCCGTAACCTAATATTTTGTTGTGAAAGATTCGTGCAAGAACTATTTTTTGTTGTCCTTCACCGTAAATCAATTCCTGTATCCGTACAGATACTCCGGACATTGGACTTAAAATGGACGTCTGGGAAAATCTTCCCTTCCCCCATTTGGTAGTACTGATATATCCAGTAAATAATGTAAAGATTAAAAATCCAGTCAAGGCAAGAGAAAGGGTTTTCTTATCCTTGAAAAACAGTGATACAGCACTTAAAAGCAGCAATGTAAGCGGAATTACTACCCGATATGGATGATATATCCAGTAGCAGATAATAAAAAAAATAAAACTTAATAAGGCATAAGCCCGTTTTTTACGATTCATATATCCGACAATAAACATGAGTCCGGTACTGTAAAAAAAGATTCCCATAATTCCTTCGGCTGATGCACGCGATAGCGTTATGTGCCATGGCAAAATAGTAAGAAAAAGGGCGGCAAAATATCCAATCTTTTTTTTATTGAAGGTCCAATAGGAAATAAAAAACACAGGGATAACACTGAGCGCCCCAAGAAGCGCACTTGGAAAACGAATTGCAAATTCATTTACACCAAAAATAAATGTTGAAAGCCCCTTAAGATAAATGGGGAGGACAATATAGTAGTCGCCAAATTTATCAAAATACCAGAATGGCCAAGGATTTCCATATACATCGCGCCAATTTTTAAGGATAAACCTCCCTACATATCCCGTCATAACCTCATCTTCCTGCAGGTTCATCGGAAGACTCCCCAATTTCCACATTCGGATAATTGCAGCAAAAAGAACAATTGTGATAAGAGGAAACCAGGACAGAACAAACCTTAGGATTCTTTTCATAGGTATCTGTATTATAATATAAGTATCCTATATGAGGCCTATTATTGCCCTGCTCAAGAAATATGAACGGATCATCATTTTTATTATCTGCTTAACTGCTGTCATTTTCTTTTTGGGCAGCAGCCTCAATCCCTTTGACCCCCGTATGTTTGATTTCCATGACGATACGCAGGCAGCGCGGATTCAGCAGTTTGCGTTAAACATTAAGGCTGGCAATATTTTTCCTCGTGTTGCCCCCGACCTCTCATTTGGGTTAGGATTTCCCGTGTTTAATTTCTATGCCCCTTTTTCCTACTGGGTTACTACCGGAATTCACCTTATTGGAATTCCCATTCCGATTGCAATTAAGACTTCTTTTCTTCTGGCAATAGTTTCGGCATTTATTGCTATGTATTTATTTCTTAAACGATTTTTCTCCGAAGAGGCAAGTTTGCTTGGAGGAGCATTCTATTCTTCATCGATTTGGTTTGCAATTGAAATATTTGTTCGGGGAAATCTTGGAGAAATATGGTTTCTGGCGCTTTTTCCTTTAACACTCTCTGTATTACATTTGCACAGCGAAAAACTAAGCAGAATTACTTTTATTCTGGGCGTCCTTATTCTTTCTGCGCTTTTTACTGTTCACAATGTGCTTTCACTCATTTCCCTGATAATTATTGGGTCCTATATTTTACTTCTCCCTCATAAAAAACAACTGCTTAGCATGTTTGTTCTTGCGCTCCTGCTCGGCTCTTACTTTCTTATTCCTGCACTGCTCGAATCGCATCTTACCTATGCGTCATATGTTGCAGAGAAAACTAATTTTCATGATCACTTCTTATGCCTCAAACAAATTTGGACCGCGCCTACCTGGGAATTTGGCGGATCGGGTCCGGGTTGTGATGCTGACACCATGCCATTTGTACTAGGCAAAATTCACATTGTTTTAGGACTTTTGGGAGTGAGTGCATTCTTATTGCGTTTCAGACGTGAGAAAAAACATAGAAAAATATATTCGTTTATTGGAATAATCGGGTTAGTGTCATTATTTCTCACCCTTTATCCGTCATCGTTTATTTGGAACTTATTTGCTCCTGTTTTTTCACTCTTTCAATTCCCTTGGAGATTCCTTGTTTTTGGCTCATTTTTCTTTGCCTTTTTTTCCGGATATTTATTCAATGCAATCCGGATACCCTTTAAGAAAATCGTCGCTTTTTTTTTCATTGGAATAATTCTTTTTACCTCCAGTAAATATTTTTCAAAACCGTGGCTCTACTCCACAAACGAAATATTACTCAATCTTGTTTCAGATAAATACATTGCACAAAAAGCAGCATATCATATGGCCGAGTATTTGCCTAAAACTGCAAACTATACCTTTTGGCGATCATTTGAAAACGCTCCTTTGCAGACCGTTAAATCATCTCCTTTTCAAAAAGAATACAACGGTAAACTGGGAGAAAATCTCACTCTCAATATTCATTACTTTCCTTTTTGGAAAGTTGAGATAAATGACAAACAGATTATTCCTTCCCGTTTTGATCAACTGGGTCGTCCCATTTTATCCATAACTGAGCCGTCAATAGTCCGGGTGACATACGAACAAACGACCACTGAACAGTTAAGTAATAACATAACCATCATCACCTTTGCACTTCTCCTCTGTATACTTTTGTATAAACCTTTATGGAACAAACTGAGGGCTATTCTCAAATAAAGAAAAAAACACTCGTAAGTACTCTGAGCCTGTTTTTTCAAAGCGGGTATTCTGCTTTCTTGGGTCTTGCCGCCAATCTTGCAGTAACCATTCTTCTTTCTCCGACGGTATTTGGCATCTATATAACAACGCTTTCTATTATCTCTGTACTCAATTATTTTTCTGATATCGGTCTGGCAGCATCTCTCATCCAAAAAAAAGAAATAAAGGATGAAGATATCAGCACCACCTTTACCGTGCAACAGGCAATGATTATTACTGCCGTTACTATCGGCTTCATGGCAAGTAATTTTGTGAAAGATTTTTACAAGTTACCCACAGAAGGCGTATATCTGTATCAGGCTCTTCTTATGTCTTTTTTTATCTCTTCACTTAAAACCATCCCTTCAATTTTTTTGGAGCGCAAAATTCAGTTTCAAAAAATTGTTCTTGTTCAAATAGTTGAGAATACAGTATTCTATCTTTCGGTGATTGTCTTTGCGCTCTTAAAATTCGGACTGCAAAGTTTTACTTATGGAGTGCTTATGAGAGCGATTGTTGGGTTGGTACTTATATATATTCTGTCTCCATGGAAAATAAAAGTAGGTATTTCAAAGGAAAGTCTTAAGGGTCTTCTCAAGTTCGGAGTCCCTTTCCAAGCAAGTTCATTTCTTGCCCTTTTTAAAGATGACCTTATCACTTTGTTTTTGGGGAAAATTCTTGGATTTGAAGCGTTGGGCTATATTGGCTGGGCTAAAAAATGGGCCGAGGCACCGATTCGCATTATTATGGATAATATCAGCCGGGTTCTGTTTCCGGTTATCTCACGTATTCAGCATGATAGAGAAAAGATCGGTCAGATTATCGACAAAATATTGTACTATCAGACACTCGTTCTCGCCCCGAGTATTATGACCATAGCGCTTTTTATGGAAAAAGTTGTGTTTATCATCCCAAAGTACGGGAAATGGGCGCCGGCGCTCCCTCTTTTCTATCTATTTTGTCTTTCAGCTCTTTTTTCCTCCTATTCTTCTCCGTTTATGAATTTGTTTAACGCGCTGGGGAAAGTAAAGATATCGTTTTCAATCATGCTCGCATGGACAGTCGCCACATGGATCCTGACACCCCTTTTTACGACGTGGTTTGGCTCTATCGGATTCCCATTAGTCCTTCTCATCATCGCATCATCCTCACTACTTGTTTCAACACAAGCAAGGTGTTATGTTGAGTTCCATTTTTTTCATTCTATCCACAAAGGAATTATTGCCAGCCTCCTCATGGGAATTGTGATGTCTCTCCTATTAAAAATAATTCCGAATCTGTATATGGGAATCGTTGTCTCCGCAACTTGTGGTATTGCCACCTATTATTATTCTCTTCTCTTTTTATTCAAAACCAATATACTTAAAGAATTACGGTCACTATTTGTTCACTAAGTCTATGCAACCTATTACCGCCATCATTGTTATTAAAGGTAGCCCCCCTCATGCCCTTGAGTCGATGGACTCTGTTGCGGATTTTGTATCAGAAATAATTATTGGAGATATAGGCATTGACCCGCAACTCAAAGAAGCGATAAAGAAGTATGAACATGTGACTATAGTTGAAATAAACGAATACGTTCCCTATGTTGAACTCATCCGTGACAAGCTTAAAAAACAGGCAAAAAATGATTATGTCCTCTTCCTTGATCCGGACGAAATACTACCAAAAGACCTGAAAGATCTCTGTGCAAAAGATCTATCTTCTTTCCAATACTATTCGATCCCCCGAAAAAATATAATCCTTGGAAAGTGGATCGAGCATTCCCGCTGGTGGCCCGACTATCAGATACGGCTTTTTGATAAACGCGCCGTTGTCTGGCCAAAACTTATTCATGAGCAACCGCAGACACAGGGAAATGAGTTTAAGGTGGAGCCAATGGAAAAATATGCAATCATTCATCACAACTATGAAACGATAGATGAATATATGTCAAAAGCAGTACGGTATGCCAAAGCGCGAGCGACTGAAATGTATACCGGCAAAACCCCCTTTACATTGGGGGACGCGATGAAGCGTGCAATTTCTGAGTTTATCAGTCGTTTTTTTGCACTGGAAGGGTATAAAGATGGGGCTCATGGATTTGTCCTGGCAACTCTTCAGATGTTTTACAGTTTCTTAGTATATTTCTACCTATGGGAAATGAAAAAATACCCAAATGAAAGTGCTATTAATTTATCGAGGACTGCTCAGACCTACTTCAAACATGGTTTGCTTGAGACACAGCATTGGATGGATAAAAAAAATCTACAAAAGAAAAGTGTGAAGGACCACATTATTTCGAAGATGCTTTAGGCTTGATCATTTTCCCCAGCACTTTATATCTTTTTTCGACCAGTGCAAGCACCCCAAATGCAAGGAGGGATAAAATTGAAACTGCGTTTGAAAGCATCCTTACCCTTGTATCTTCAAACTTGACAAGAACCATGTGTTTTCCCTCCGGCACGTAGTATGTGATCACCCCCCGATAGTTCATATCCTGAAACTCGATGGTAGTTGGCACTCCATCAATATAAACCTTCCACCCGGGAAAATAGAATGTATAATCGACCATACGGATTTTTTCAGATGCTCGTATCTCATATGTTCTCCAGGAATTATGAATCTCAGAGTTATCGATAATCCCCTTTCCTGCAATAATCTCAGGTTTATTAACCTTTACCGGATAGTTCTGAGTCGGCCCAGTCCAAATGATGTTCAACACTTCGCCGTGTAAATTTTCTTTGGTAAAAAAATAGGTTGATTCTGGGACAAATTGATAATTTTTTCCGTATAGTTGAGGAAACCGTATAACTGCAATAATGATTATGAAGAGGCAAACCAACCATCTATTCCAATTCTTTGAATAGATGGCCAACAAAATAGGCGAAATATAAATAAACATTGACATCATCCGCCACGGATGCTGAATTTTTCCAAGCATTGATATGTGCTTGTATAATGGAATGGCAAACTGAGAAGTCATAAATATGGTAATGAGTCCAATAGGGATTGTTATCAAAATAATATTATTAATAAATCGTTTCTTTAATAACGCAACTGCCAATAAAATAATACTTAACGCAAAAATAACTGATTCAATAAGCCCAAAATGAATAAAATGTCCGCGCGTCATGATATCATCCCGATAAAAATAAGGCCAAGCAGGTGCAATATAATTTTGCAGTCTTAAATATTGATCGGGCAAAAATCGATTCCCGGTACCGTAATAAAAATATTTAAGTTCCAGAAATAGAGGAATGAGATAGTACCCTACTGATCCTATTCCCAATACCCCGAATATCCCCAAGATCCCCAATTTAGGCGGAATATTTTTTTTCTTATAGATAAGAAGCCCTGCATACGGAACAATAAAAAATGCGTAAATAACCAACATAAACGGATGAGTCAATAATAGTCCTCCAACCGCTGCTGCAAACAAAAACGGTGCATATTTTTTTTCTTCCTTAATCCATTTATATAGTGCAATCAAAATGAGTGGAAAAAATACTCCTGCAAAAAACTCAGGGATTGCCCCGCGAATATAAATGTTCAAGATACGGTATGGAGCCACATTAAACAAAAATGTTCCAAGAAATGCACCCCGCACATTTGTATGAAGTCTTAAAAAAAGATAAAAAAATATGAGGGAGAAAAAGGCACCAATCAAGACAACGACATTGTATGAGAAAATGACGTTGTGTAGCGCAAAATTAAGCCATGCGCCCATATATGAAGTTGTTTGTTGAGCTATGATCGGAATTGGCATACCATAATTTGCAAATCCATCAGACCAGGTAGGTTTCCACTCGCCCTCTTTCATTGCCTTATAGAACTGGGCAATATTTGTTAAATGAGTCGGTCCATCAAACGTTGCCGGCTGACCCTTGTTCAATAGAAGGTCAACCGTAAAGATGAGTGATATAATGAGGATGAAAATGAAAATAAATACCGACCGTTTTTCCTTGAGAAACATGCCTCCATTGTATCATCAATTGATTGCTTTTTCTTTTATTTCATTGCTCATTTTGATATTCATTTCGGTAAGCCCTCGATATTCGTCGGTGTTCTTTCCTTCCCAAAGAGCAGAAAGACTTCAAGGATTTATAACTAATACCCAATCACACGGGTTAATTAATGCTCAGGACTTCTGGAAGCTCAGAGAAATGTATTATCCGGGAATTCTGACTTTCAACAAAAACGCATATCCTAACCCATTTGTTACATTTAAATCAGATAAAATTACAAGCTATGAATCGCTTATTCCCCTGCCAGACCTCAATCGCAAATGGCCCCCGGTTAATATAACCGGTAAAAAAATACTGTTTGAAAATAAAAATGAACTAATTTACTTTGAAGAAAAAAACGTAGTGAGAATTGTCTTTATTAAACCAATCTCCGAAATGATTACCGCAAATGCCTTTTACGACTACAAAGACAAGGACAAAAAACTTCTGCAAGACAAGGCGTGGTATGTTACCGCTTCTGTGAAGATTGATTAAGGGCAATTCTTCTTATTTTATGTATCCCTTTTCACGAAGTCTTTGAAGGAGGTTGGTCTTATCCGAATTCAGAAGATACAGGTCGGTCTTCAGATTAAATGATGTTGGGCTGTTTTGTACCTGAACGCCCGGCATTTCTTCAATTGAAGTATAGCGACCCTTCATCCAATCCACAAAGAACTTTCCAAACTCCATGGCGGGAGTCATAAAGATGGAGGCTTCATGTTTATAGATAATTATTTTGGGCGGATTTATTTCAAACTGTTTCAAAAACTCGGATCTAAAGTATTCACTTTCCCGAAACTGAGGAAGGAGTGTGGGAAATTTGCCCGGTAACATCGCTTTTTTCACGAAAAAGGCTTCATTGGGCTCGTATGGCCCGACCCAGAAGTAATCCCCTTTTTCGGTAATCTCATCGATAAATGAAGCAGAGTAGGCAACGTTATAAATGCCCGGCATTTTTTGGGTATGGCGGAGATAAAATTTATCATAAGTATTTTTGATAAGGAAAAGAAGTCCGAACACAAAGTAAAAAAGAAGAAGTGAGACTAATAACTTTTTAAAGAACCCTAAATATTCTTCTTTAAATATGACAAATTTATATCGCCAAAATACCATTAATGCCGAAATCATGCCCAAGGCAATAAACATCCCCGACTGATAATCAGTCTCACCTATTTTCATAAGATTGCTTCGGGGGGCTGAAAAAGAAAGGATGATAAAGAACAAGAAAAATGCAATTTTATTTTCGAAAAACATGAAAAGAAGCAACAAAAAGCTTCCTAAAGCAAGTGTCAGATCGACCGGAAAAAATAAATTAAATTCTTTTATACGGACAAGAAGAGGAATATATGACTCATAGAAGTTAAAAATAAGGGTGAGCGCAAATTTGATCGGATTGAAATGCGGACCTTTTACGAAGTTCGGAATACTTATGTAGAGCGTTGTGTTGTATACAAAATTCGAGATATAAAATTCTCGCCACGAATTTGAAACAAGAAGGTACAGCCCGTATAAAACATACGGAACCATGCTTATACCAACAAGTTTAAATACCTTTGCCCAGTTGAACTGCTTCCCTACTAAAAGATAGAGCATCCATACATAAAACGGAATTGCAATATAAATAAACGTTAATGAGGAAAATACAAAGAGAAAGTTAACGAATGATAGTTTATAGATAAATTTTTCATTGGTGTCTTTCTCAAAAGTCTCAACCATAAGAAGCCAAAAGATGATTGAAAAAAATAGAAATGCCAAGCTGTCAGCTAAAAACAGATGTGTCCAGTAGTAAACAGTGATGAATGGATAGACCGTAAAGTACGCCAGAAAATATGGATAAGCAGAAGACTTTCGCTTCTTAATATAACGTGCTGTTCCAAGTAAACAGAGAAAGGCAAATGCTCCCCACCAGAATCTGAATAATACATACGATCCAAATGAAAACCATTGGAGGATTGCGGCTAAATACCATGCTCCCGCAAGGTGATGATCAAAAAAGTCCCGGTACGGAACCTTCCCCATATTGATAAACTTACCGGCTAAGATATTTACAAATTCATCCGGATACATGACGTAAAGGGTGTTCGTAAAAAAAACAAGAAAGATGCCGACAAAAAGAAGTAGGGTCCAGTTTGGTTTTTTTATAAAGCTGTTGATATAATGAATTATATGTCTCATACGCTTGCCATTGTTACCGTTGTCTATAATAATTATACCATTCTGAGCAACTATTTCAAAACATTCGATGTACAGACTGATCTTGATTTTCGCATATATGTGGTCGATCTGAGCGATGAAAAGAAAGACTATGACTATCCGCGCTACGTTACCTACATTCCGGGAAAGAATAAAGGATATGCGCACGGAGCAAATCTGGGTATCCATCAGGCGTTAAACGATAGATATAATCTACTTGCCGTCATGAACTGTGACGTCGAGGTACCCTCGCAATTTGTTGAAAAATTAAAAAAAAGTATCGTATCCCATCCCCTGTCGCTCATCGGAGGCAAAATTTATTACGGCGCAGGATATGAATATCATAAAGACCGGTATACAAAACATGATTTGGGCACGGTCCTGTGGTATGCCGGAGGAATAAATGACTGGAGAAATTGTGTGACAAATCACCGTGGCGTTGATGAAGTTGATCACGGTCAATTTAACCAGTTTGAAAAGACAGATTTCATAACCGGCTGCCTTATGGCATATGATGCGGACACATCACTCAAACTTGGTCTCTGGGATGAAGAATACTTCCTTTACTATGAGGACGCTGATTACTGCGAACGGGCGAAGCGCACAGGCGTTTCTCTCTATTATGACCCATCAGTTATTCTCTGGCATAAAAATGCGCAGTCAACGGGTGGATCCGGTTCGACTATTCATACGCAGTACCAAAAAAAGAACCGACTCCGGTTTGGGCTGAAGTATGCACCTCTCCGGACGAAGATACATCTGATTAAGAATGAAGTTGGCGCTTTCTTGAATTCACTTTGTAAGTGTGACGAATAAAGTCAAATCCTAAATAAAGGAGATTAAGTACGAAAAAGAACAGAATGATTTGATGCTTCATATTAACCTTTTCGGCCGTATCCCAACCCCCAAACCTAATGTAGGGATAATATGATATCAGAAGTCCGAAAAAAAAGACCTGAAGCTTATTGATCAAATCAGGATAAAAAGGTAAATACGCAAAAAGCGCCAAAAAGTACCACGGTTGTATTTCCATTTTGAAAGACAAATAACCCAAAAGAAGTAATTGGATGATAAACGAAATCAAAATTACTTTTTTTTCTTTAATTATTATACCTAGTGCGGGTAAGTTAATATATTTTATTCCGAATGATGAGAGTAACAATATTCTTCCCCACCTGTTTTTCTTTTTGAAAAGAAAATATATGCCGGCAACGGCTAGTGTCAACCCGATCATGTCATTGTGGGACGAAACAAGGCCCTCCATAATGATAAGCGGATTTGTTGCAAACATGATTGCCCATTTGCGGTCGAGCTTTGAAAGTAGCCACACCGAGATGATATAACTCGCAATGAATAAGCCCTTAAATAATATAAATGAAAAAGTGAATTTGCCCATTCCCAAAAATGCAGGGATAAAACTGAGTAGTAGAAATGCGGGACCATATGGATAGGTCCGATGGGTCCAGTGCATAAACCTGGTCCATTTGTCAGCCGGGAAATCAAGGGCTTTTTGCAAATAGGGATTCTGATGATAGTAGGTAAATATCTTTGCATCAAACATGTAGTTAAAAAAATCATGAGACAGAAAGGGATACGAAAAGACAGATAAAAGACCGAC
>PFLF01000008.1 GCA_002784505.1 Candidatus Roizmanbacteria bacterium CG_4_10_14_0_8_um_filter_39_9 | reverse complement strand
CGACTACAAATTATACAACCACTCTTGAAATGACAACAGGAACAACCTATTATCTTCGCCTAAAAACAAAAGATACGGCCGGAAATATTAGTGCAGCAACCACAGGATTTACGTATATTTACTCCGGGGTTTCACCACCTCAAAGTATTACTCAAACTTTAAGCACTGATTTTTCTGGCGGGACAGCGACTAACGTGGCAACAACCGGTGACCAGATAAAAATAGCCTCAAAATCCGGTTTTTGGCAACAGGAAAGATTAAGCCTTCCCCCTGCATATGTTAGTTATGGAGGTAATTTTGCCTATGTTTCCTCAACAAATAAGCTTTATACTTTTAGAGGTCAAAATACCGTAACCCTATATGAATACGACGTGGCAACCGATGTTTGGTCAACAAAAGCCAATGCCCCTTCAGGAGTTTATGTGGGAGGCGGCATTATCGAGGGTCCCGCCGGTTATCTTTATGGTTGGAAAGGAAATAATTCCTCCTCGTTTTGGCGTTATGATATCGTCAACGATACCTGGGATGATGTAGCGGCGACCGATCCGCCACAATCTTTTTCCTACGGCACTGATTTAGTATATGATGGATCGCGCTATTTATATGGTTTACGGGGAAATATTGATGATACTTTTCTCCGTTATGACACTTCAACAGACAGTTGGGAAACTTTAGCAAATATCGATTTTGGCGCTCCAACAGTTCAGGTGAACAATTTAGTTTATAAAGGCGGAGCTCTTGCTTATGAGGGAGGGGATACAATTTACGCCATCCAAGGAAATACAAGGAGCGGGTTCGCTTCATATAATATTTCTACAAACAGTTGGACACAATTACCAAACTTACCAACAATAGCTTATAGCGGATCCAATATTGAATATGACAGCACAACTAATGCGGTATACTATTTGTCAGGTTGGAATAAACCATTGTTTTATAAATACAGCATCGATACTCAAACTTGGAGTAGTTTACCGGATGCTCCTGCCAGTATTGGCGTTGGGGCCGCCATAAAAAATGTCTCTGGCAATTTATATGTACTTCGCGGAGCCTACACACAAATTTTTTATAAATATAATATCAGCAAAGCCTCATGGTTGATTCCGACGGTTGGTCTTTTTGGCGGATGGTTCAGGGGTGGTGAGTACAGAACTTATGGATACGGGGCAGATATTATTAAAGGCGATGGAAATAATTTTTACTTAACCAGAGGGAACTACGATAATCTTTTTGTCCGTTATAACTCAGCCACCGGTGAATCAACAAAAATGGCTGATGCACCAGCTGGATTTTATTATGGTGCGGAATTAGTTTACGATAGTGTCAATAATAAAATTTATGCTACGGCAAACTATTATTTCAGAAAATTTTATCAATATGATGTTTTGACAGATATTTGGTCAGAAATAACTACAGACCCTCCGCCTTATGACCCATATGTTGGATCATCAATGACTTTTGATGGTAGCAGATATATTTATTGGCTTAGAGGAAATGCAAATACTTTTTATAGATATGACACTCAAGGAACAGCTGGTAACCGTTGGGAAGTCAGAGCTGTGGCTCCATCAACTATGTCCTATGGTGCTGATTTAATTTATAAAAACGGTTATATATATGCAGATAGAGGTGGAACAGGACTACAATTTTATCGGTATGATCCTTCAACTAACACGTGGAGTGATCCTGCCGTTGCCGATCTTCCAACAGGTGGAGGTATTTATAATGATGGATTTTTAGTTGATGGCGGGGGAGATTATATTTATGCCTGCCGGGGATGGAATCAACCAGGTTGTTATCAATACTCAATTTCCGGCAATACCTGGACGGCGATTGCCAACGCACCGGCCCAGATATATGTTGGCGGTTCGGCCGCTTCAAATGGGACGGATAAGATCTTTGTTATTGCCGGCCCGGGAACTAATACTTTTTCAAATGGGTTATATACGTATGTAATGGAAACATCAACTTCTTCTTTTGAAGAAAGTGGTAACTATATTTCGCCAAGTCACGATCTCACAGCTACTTATAGATATGCTAATATGACGGTGAACTACACGTCTGCGACTAATTCAACTCTGACTGTTTATACCAGTAGTTCTTCAGATAATATAACCTGGTCGGATTTCTCAGAAGCATCAGAGATTAAGAATGTTGGATCAACCTATACTTATAAAATCAATTCAACTGCCAATAAATATTTAAAAATTAAATTTGTTTTGACATCATCGGACGGGATTTATTCAGGAACGATTTCCGACTATACAATATACTATTATCAAGATATCAACGCGCCGACTAATCCAACTGATCTGTCTAGTTATGATTCGGCAACTCAAAGCGCCTCAATCATAACTGATGCTTGGTACAACCACACGTCGCCAAATTTTGATTGGCCGGATGCAGAAGCCACAGGCGGAGCAACCGATGGTACCGGAGGATCGGGAATTGCCGGTTATTATGTCTACTTTGGCACAGATTCTGGGGCTGACGCCTCAACATCAGGAACTCTAACAACAACTTCATCATATACAGCTTCAAGCTTAACATCTGGAGAAACCTACTATCTTCGTATTCAGACGGTGGATGATGACGGGAATTTTTCATCTTCAAACTGGCAGCCATTTATCTATAAATTTGATAATGTAGTGCCGACCAATCCAACGACGGTAACAGCCGATCCTCCGGGATATACAGCTACCAACAATTTTACCCTGTCTTGGTCAGGGGCGACCGATAGCGCTTCACTGATAAATCAATATTGCTATAAATTAGGCTCGTCAGGGAGTGAAACCTGTACGACCGAAGCTTCAGCTAGCGGGGCATTAGCTTATCAAACGGGGACGAATACTTTTTATGTCCGCGCAAAAGATACGGCCGGCAATTATGCGTCCGACTATGCCAATGCCGCCTTTTATTACAGTTCGGTTGCTCCAGGCGCTCCGCAAAACATACGGGTTACTTATCCAGTTGGGTCAACCTCAAATACACTTAATGAATTCGCTTTTGCCTGGGATGCGCCGGCAACCTATTATGGGCAACAATCAGGATTAAGATATTATTATTCATTTAACGCGTTGCCAACCGCCAATAATGTCAATGAAATAGGGCTTTCGGTTACCTATTTATCTCAAGATTCTTACGCGACTCAAAAGGGAGAAAATACACTATATGTGGTTGCAAAAGATGAAGCCGGGAATATTGATTTTAATACGTATGCTTCAGTTAATTTTACAGCAGATACTTCAGCTCCGGGGATTACCCGCAATATTGACATCTCAGATGTTTCAATCAAAGAAACATCAAGTTGGAGATTGGCACTATCTTGGGATGCGCCTGAATCAACAGGATCAGGGGTAGCAACTTATAAAATTTACAGATCGGCGACCACAGATGCAGTATGCGGCACAAGTTTTGCCGACTTTTCCTATGTTGCATCAACTACTCAGACGTCGTACGTTGACACGGGGTTAACTCAGTCAAAAAAATATTACTGTGTCAAGGCTTGCGACTCAACGAACGAATGTTCGGCGGTATCTGACACCGTGGCATTGTATCCTGATGGTCGTTGGAGAGTAGCGCCAACACTTGTTTCTGAAGCTACTGCAAGCGCTAAAACAAAAAGCGCCACCATCTCTTGGTCAACGTCGCGTCTCAGTAACTCATTTGTCAAATATGGCAAAACATCGGGCAGTTATGGAGAGGAAGTTGGATCATCAACACAGGTCACGTCTCATACCATTGTGTTAACCGGTCTTGATCCTGGTACGGCTTATTATTATAAAGCTTTTTGGACGGATGAAGATGGCAACATCGGGAATTCCAATGAATATACCCTCACAACTCAAGACGCTCCTTTTGTATCATCGGTCAAATTTTCCAATATCAACATCAATTCCGCATATATCAATTTCACCATAAAAAGTGCTATCAAAGCCACCATTCAATATGGCAAAACAATCAGCTATGGAACAACAAAGTCGCTTTCAACTTCAACCAGTGAATCAAGCTATACGGTGGTTCTTGATAGCCTGCTTGAGGGAACCGCCTATCATCTTCGGATTGCCGGAGAAGATGATGAGGGGAACATATATTACAGTGACGACTATACGTTTGAAACGTTACCGACACCAAAAATAATAAATTTGAAGCTTCAACAAGTTGCCGGCATGCCGAGCGCTACTTTAAGACTACTTTGGGCCTCAAATACTTTAATTTCTTCGATAGTTACCTACTATCCGACCGCTTATCCTGAACGGGCCATTGACTCAATCAGCTTAGCTTTGAAAAAAAATCACGAAGTGATATTAAAGAATTTAGTTGACGATACCGAATATACGTTAGTTATCAAAGGAAAAGACAGCGCCGGAAATGAATCTCAGACGGAAACAAAAAAAGTCAAAACCTCAAACGATATGAGGGCTCCTGAAATTCAAAATATGAATGTTGAGGCGACCATCATTGGAGTGGGAGATACGGCCAAAGCTCAAATTGTCGTCTCATGGGATACCGATGAGCCTGCAACCACTCAGGTGGAGTATGCCCAAGGGACAGGATCAGGGTATGGCCAGACGACCCAGGAAGACAGCAATTTGACAACGAACCATATGGTCACCATAACAAACCTGACTGCGGCGAAAATTTATCATTTGAGGGCTTCTTCGAAAGATAAAGCCGGTAATATCGGCCAATCATTTGATACCGTTATTATTACTCCAAAATCAACGAAAGACGCCCTAACCTTGGTAATTGAAAATTTATCAAAAACATTTGGATTTTTAAATAATTTGAATATTAATAAATAGCATGATAAAGGATATCAACAAAACCATCATAGAAATAGTCAACCTAAAAAAATCATTTTCAATGAGAGATGCCGAGATTAACGTTCTTAATGGAATAAATATTAAAGTAAAACAAGGGGAGTTTGCTATCATCTTTGGTCCTTCGGGTTGCGGAAAATCAACTCTTCTTCACTGCATATTAGGTCTTGAACCACCAACCACCGGCCACGTTTTAGTTGAGGGAAAAGACTTCTATAAATTGGATGAAGATGAAAGAGCCCTTTACAGACGATATCACGTGGGAATGGTATTTCAGCAACCCTTATGGATTTCCGCCTTGAATATTGTCGAAAATGTCAGCTTTCCCTTACATTTGCTTGATCTTGATGAAAAAGAGATTTTTGAAAAAGCAAAAAAGAACCTGGAATTAGTAGGTATGGATAAATGGGCCGACTATATGCCGTCTGAGTTATCAGGGGGTCAACAACAAAAAGTGACCCTGGCAAGGGCTCTTAGTATTGACCCCCTCATGATCGTGGCCGATGAACCGACAGGAAATTTAGATACCGTATCCGGACGTGAATTACTTGAAACATTTCTAAAGTTAGTTGATTTGGGAAAAACCCTTGTTATGGTTACCCACGATTTGGAGTATCTAAAATATGCAACCAAAATTTATCATATGCTGGATGGCGAGGTAGTTGAAGAAATAGAAGTTGACAAAAAAAACCGATCAAAAATGATTTTGGGCAAAAAGGAAATTGGAAGGGGTGAATCAAATGTTCGCGACCGAGACTTTTTAAAGAAGTTGAAACTATAGCATGGAAATAAAAAAATCATTTAATATAAAAGATTGGTCTGAAAAAATAAAGATTTTTATCGGATCAATTCCCGGTATTATTCATACTCTCTATCTGTTTTTTACTTTCTTTATTTTACTTTTGATATTTTTGTTTGAAAAAGTTTATGGTCTTCTTGAAAGAATACCGTTTTTTGGCACATTATGTAAGGTTTTTGGCGTTATGTGGAAAAATAAAGTTGGCAAGTCAATGATCGCCCTAATCGGCAAATTAGAAGCCGGAAGATCATCCCAAGTTGAAAGAATCTACCTCATTCAATTGGCATATAAAAATATGATGATTAAAAAAACCAGATCCCTTATCACCATATTTGGCATGTCAGTCGGTGTGGGGGTAATCGTTTTACTTTTATCACTGGGTTATGGAATGGAAAAATTAGTCATCGGCAGGGTGGCAGGCCTAAACGAATTGAAAATGATTGATATTTCAGCAGGTGAGAATACTACCCTAAGATTAAATCAGGAAGTATATAAAAAAATTGACAACATTAAGGAGAGCCATCAAACGATGCCAA
>PFLF01000070.1 GCA_002784505.1 Candidatus Roizmanbacteria bacterium CG_4_10_14_0_8_um_filter_39_9 | reverse complement strand
CAAATACAATTTTGAATTGATCAAGTCGGATTACCCCTCCCAGTGGATTTGAAATAAAAGGAATGCCCAGGCCGTAACCGATAACCAAAGCTGCG
Source organism: Candidatus Roizmanbacteria bacterium CG_4_10_14_0_8_um_filter_39_9 (assembly GCA_002784505.1). Lineage (GTDB taxonomy): Bacteria > Patescibacteriota > Microgenomatia > UBA1406 > GWC2-37-13 > YC2-FULL-38-9. The sequence continues at coordinate 6,000 of PFLF01000070.1, read as the reverse complement.
ATCAAAATATTCCCAACAAATCTGAGATAGGGGGACAGGTCGAGATAATCGTCAAGCAAACCCATGCAAACAAGAAGAAAGCTTGCCAGAAGAATGCCGGACATAATTTTGTTAAGCGGGATATAAACGAGCGAGGCAATAAGCAGACCCAGAAAAATAGGAACTCCTCCCGCACGAGGAATAATGCCAACATGGGTATGCGCTGGGTGTTTGCGGATCTTAACATCTGTTACCAATTTCAGTTTCCTTGCCAGATATATGGTTGAAGGGGTCAATAAAAACGAAACACCAAAAGAAACGAATAAGGGGATAATGTAGTCCATCACGTAATAAGAAACAAAATTTTTAAAAAAATAAAAGTAAAACAAATAATGAGAGTGTAGTTAACGTAATACAATAGCTGTTTAACGTATATATTTTCCGGGAAAAACTTTTTTGAACAAAAATCATTAACGAAAATAAACACGTTTAACAATATTGGAATGATAAAGATCATCCACCACTCAGCCAATTGGTCTTCGCCTATTTGTTTTGAATACAAAAGCGGTATTTGTGGAGGAAGGGAAGAATATTTGAAAACAAACAAAGCCGCCATAACAAGATTCCCTATTATCAGCGTATAAAACATACTAGCTATTATAACATTTAGTAAATTGCCTGGATCGAATAGGAAAGATCATCTTTGAGAATAAACGCCTTATGTGGATAGGAGGGAAGAGAGGCGGCAATTTTTTCTTTGGGGATAAGTATTTTGCCTACAAACCAAGGGAGCTCCTCATATGTTTTTCCGAACATATAGACAACCTTCTCACCTAGGTAATATTGGGCCGGATGAAAATTATATTCGTGGGTAACATAGACAACGTCACCCTCCTTTAACATCTTTTTAATTTCCAGTAAGGGTTTTTGTATATGTGCCTTATCCCGTTTGTCTATCTGAAGGGTTCCATAGTTTACTGAAAAAAAAATGAGAAAAAGAAACATGAAGGGTTGTACTTGCCGAGGCATATATTCAATTAAAAAAATAAGGAGCAGTAAAAATCCTACGGTAACAAAAATCATATAGCGGGGTAAAAAAATCGGGATAAAAAAGGAGACCGTCAATATGAGGACAGGGACAGCAAAAGCCCATCCTATCAGTGCGTAAAAGATCGTTAACGGTACCTTTTTCGGGCGGTGCCTAATGTTTTGCTTTTTGAACATGAAGATGCCATAGGCAATCATCCCAAACAGCAAAATGGATAGGGGAGTAAGAAGCATATATAGATACCATAAGTCCGGTTCATATCCGGTAAGGAGAAGGGCAGGTAGGTCGATAAACGTCTCAAGCGTTGGTTTTTGTATCCAAAACCCAGCGTGTTGGGGAATTTTAATAAGCACCACAAATAATATCCAGGGACAAAGAGCCAGGCAAATATTTTTTAATGACTGAAACAGAGCTTTTCTTTCATGCAGAATTCGTCCTTGCATATAGAAATAAATAAGGTAGGGAATGAAAGTAAAAATCATAAAATAGTGGGTATACAGACCCAAAATTACCGCGACGGTAAAAGAAGTGTATTTTTTTTGAAACAAAAAGTAAAAGGAAAGGGATGCAAAAAAAGCGAGCATAGTATACATACGGGCCTCAAATGCATAGTAATGCAGTAATGGATTGGCTACAAAAATCAATAAATAGAGGTAACTTTTTTTAACTGAAACACCAAATGTGCCAGTTAGTATGAGGAACACCACATAGATCGTCGCAAAGAAAAATATAAGAGATAACGACCGAAGCGCTACCTCTGAACTTCCAAACAAAGTCATCCATATTTTGAGTGCGAGATAGTATATCGGCGGATTGGCATCACGGGCAGTAAGGATAAGGAGATCGAGTATGCTTCTCTTTGCCATGAGATATGAAAAAGCCTCATCTCTCCAGAAGCTCTGGACCATAAACTTGAGCGGCGTCGAAGTGAATAAAAAATTTAAAATCATACTTTTTCTGTAACCTTATATTCAATTTTTTTCCCCATTATCATACGGGTGTGTGACTCAAGCGCAGGAAGAGATGATAAAAAGAAAGAAATAAGAGGTAAAAAATACCACTGTACCAGAATAAGAGGGAGACTTGTCCAACTTGTTTTGATGTTTATACGTTGTCGGAGCTTTATATCAAGATATATATACACAAGGACCATCGAGGTTGAGAGGGTGAGAATAAGTCCGGATAACTGCGGTAATATAAAGCCAAGGACCGTTCTTTTGAAGAGAGGATTGATGATGGGAGGGATAGATGCGCTTATGGTAAGGATAAAAAAAGATGTTGGCCAAAAAAGATGATTTTCGACAAGATACAGCAATTTCTTAACCTTTGGAAACCAAGGAATGTGGGGGGTTATAAAAAATTTTCGAAGCGAGTATCCAATATCGGTCACTCCCCACGCCCATCGTTTTTCCTGTTCATACCGGCTCACAAATGTTTTAACGACATTTCCGGAAAAGACCGCATCGCCGCTAACAAGCGTAAAGAGGGGAATGGTTTTAACCTTTTCACCGAATGAAAAAAAAGCCTGATAATAAATATGCCAGTCTTCAGGAATAACATCAACATCCCAGTAGTGGATTTCTTTAAGTAGCCACAGACTGGTGGAGTACGTAGAAATTTGAATTAGTTTGTTGCGTTGAGATAGAAAGGCAAGGCGTAAAATTGATGAGAGAGTGGCCTGAATTCTGAAAAAAAAAGGGAGCTGCCAAAAGTTACTATAGAGAAGAACCGGCGCCCAATAAAAATGATATTTATGATCAGTATCGGTAAGATATGCATGTGAAAGGTAGGCAAAAAAATTGGAAGGAAGTTGGCTGTCGGCGTCACAAATGGTAATAAGCGTTGATTCGGGGCTCCAGTTATTTTTAATACCGAACTCTTCAACCATATGTGCGGCATGAGTCTGATTACTTGCTTTTCCGGCGACCTCTTGAGGCATAAGAACGTGATACGAAATTAAAATGTGTTCAAAGAATGAGCGGTATTTTTCTTCAATTTTTTGTGCTTTTTCCCTTGCTTGTTTTTCTCTGTCTTCAAATGCAAGGACAAGCGTTATTTTTTTATTTGGATATATCGTCTGAGTAATGGCGTTGATAGTAGTTTCAAGCTTGGTGAGTGGCTCTTTATAGTTAGGAATGATGACCACATGGTGTAGGTCTTGAGATTGGGAAATTAATTTTATTTCCGGGACAAAGCTTTTGGTCCCGTATTTTCGGATATAACTATAAGAGATGGTTGAATAATATACTGTGCGCAGACAGCTATAAAAAAAGTAAAGATCAAACGCAATAATAAAATACGCAACGAGCGCTGGATGAAAAGGAGACATCCAGAGAGGGAACGTAATAAGCACCCAGCTGGTTATGGGAATTATTTTTTCAAATAATGCATCAAAAAAAGGTGATTTTGAAATGAAATGAAACATAGACACTGTATATTATACCGCCCTTACCCCAGAAGTATGCTACAAAACACCACGTGAAGTATGAGTGGTCGAATTAATCAGTGTGTTGAGATACAGGAGGTTGGCGACTAATCAGGATGCGTCATAAAGATAATATGAGTACCTTCTCTCTCTTTATTTAGATACTACAATCCATATTCAGCTTTTTGTAGCATATAGTCCCTAGACAACTTTTACAGCGTATTGTTACACTGTAGCATGGTCAGAATTTCGCCCTACAAGGTTACTCCGGAAAAATACAATAAAATCTTCTCAATTTTTTACGAAGTTGTAGGAAAACAACGAAAGGACATTTTTAATAAAGTACTTTTTGACCTACTCTCTCCAGCAGAACGGATCATGATTGTAAAGCGTATTGCCATCATTTATCTTCTCATGAAAGAGATAGACTACAGAATAATTTGTAAGGTTCTTAAAGTTTCATATACGTCAATATCAAAATTCAGGATTATGATAGAAAAAAGTGAAGGTATCGTACCAGCTTTACAGATCATATTAAAAACTGAAAGAATGTATGTGTTTTTTGAGGAATTATTTAATGATATTTTTGCCCCAGGTGTATATGGAATTAATTGGACTGCCGCTTGGCAGAGAAAACTTTCTTTTCAACGAAAAAAAGATCATGGTCTCTAGTTTGTTACAGTGTAACAATACGTTGTAGCAAGTGAATTTTGGTATACTTTAGTCATTCAGATGTGATAAGGCTTTATGAGTAAATAGAAATGATATGAAAAAAGAAAAGGGCTCCTTAGGCAGTTAGCCGTTTGGATCCTTTTTCGTGTAGATAGTCTTACGGCAGACCATCGTAAGTTAGAAGTCAATATTAAGAATAATACCAATGCATATTCAGGACTATTTGAACAAGCTCCAAACGGAGCTTCTGACAGGGTCTGCTCTTGAACATAGCTATCGACACGCGTTCAAGGAATTGTGCGAGACTATTGATGCTAACGTGCTTACTCAGAACGAGCCATCACGGACCGCTCACGGAAGTCCGGATTATATCTTCTTCAAAAAGAGCAATACAAATATTATTCTCGGGTATGCGGAAGCGAAGGATATTTGGGTCAATCTTAATGATATTGAAAAATCAGAACAGTTAAAGCGCTATCTTGGCTATTCAAACCTCATTCTCACTAATTACATTGAATTTAGATTTTTCCGGAATGGAGAAAAATATCAAACAATCGCAATTGCAAGTCGGGAAAATACCTTTTTGCGATCTAAAGAAGAGAATTTTCTGCAGTTGGAAGCTGAATTGAAGGCCTTTTTGGAGGGTAAGCCAGAGCGAATAAAAAGCGGAAAACGCCTTTCCCAAATTATGGGAGGAAAGGCACTTCGCATTCGTGAAAATGTTATGCGATTTCTTCAAACTGAAAATATAAGAAACCAAGAACTCGAAAAAATGTATGAAGTAATGAAGAGTTTCTTGGTTCATGACCTTTCAGTTGAAAAATTTGCAGATATGTATGCTCAGACGTTAGTTTATGGCCTTTTTGTCGCCCGTTATTACGACGAATCTCCAGAAAACTTCTCACGTCAGGAGGCACGCGATCTTGTCCCTGCATCAAATCCATTCCTGCGTCATTTTTTTGATCATATAATTGGTCCCGACTTTGATAAACGTTTGGGATGTATAGTCGATGAACTTTGCGACGTATTTGCCGTTGCCGATATACGAGACATTATCATGAGGCATTTTAACTTGTTTGGCGAAATAGTTGACAAGGATCCAATCATTCATTTTTATGAAGATTTTTTAAAAGAATACGATCCTTTACTTCGAAAAAGCATGGGCGCATATTATACACCGGTGCCCGTAGTTCAATTCATGATCCGCTCGGTTGATGAAATGCTGAGGAAAGAATTCAATCTGCAAGAAGGAATTGCAAATACCGATAAAACTCAACGCGAGGTTCTTATTCAAGGGAAGAAAGAAAAAGAAATGGTCCATAAAGTCCAGATTCTTGATCCTGCGGTTGGCACAGCTACTTTTTTAAACGAAATTATCAAGCATATCCACAAAGGGTTTGTTGGTCAGGAGGGTGTGTGGCAGAGTTATGTTGATCAAGAACTTCTGCCAAGGCTTTATGGATTTGAACTCATGATGGCGCCCTACACCATAGCACATCTGAAGCTTGCTATGACACTGAAAGAAACCGGCATCAATCACTTTCACCGTCGACTCGGAGTTTATCTCACGAACACGCTCGAAGAAGGAATTAAACATAAAGACGATCTTTTCAGTTTTGGATTAACTGAGGCTATCAGTGAAGAGTCAAAAGCTGCAGGAACGATCAAACATGATCGTCCAATCATGGTCGTGATTGGAAACCCGCCATACAGTGGCGAATCTAATAACAAAGGACTTTTTGAAAAAGAAATTGAAGTTTACAAACGGGAGCCAACAGGAGGAAAACTAAAAGAACGTAATCCAAAATGGATCAATGATGATTATGTAAAGTTTATCCGCTTTGCAGAGCAGATGATTGAAAAAAATGGCGAGGGA
>PFLF01000012.1:6362-9814 GCA_002784505.1 Candidatus Roizmanbacteria bacterium CG_4_10_14_0_8_um_filter_39_9 | reverse complement strand
GACAATGCTGCTGAAATTTTGATGGTTGTTGACGAAAGCGATGCGGAGGAAGTTGAAGGAAGGGTGACGGTCGGGATAAACTGAGGTGCCAGATTGGTCGGTGCTATTGCCGACTTTGCGGGAGGAGATATTAGTTTCACACTTTGTACATATACGTATGCTAGAACTGCCAAAAGGACCACAAACACTCCAATAAGTAAAGGAAGCGATGACTTTTCCTGACTTTTTATCGGTTCATGCTCAACGATTTCAAACTCCGACGCCGTTTTTTGTGGAGCTGCGTTAAATGATTCTTGTTTTAACATGAAAGTTTTTTTCAAAAGATATTCGGCAGCAGGCACGGTCAACGTCGTTATTTCATTTATTTGAGGATCAAGGTTAAAAAGAGGGGTGACGCATTCGATTACTGATCCCATTTTTTGAAATATCCTTTGAAACGATTGATACAAGTCGCCATTGCCCGCAACGATAACGGCTCCATTTTCCGAACTAATTCGCTTGGAAAGAACAGTATCAAAAGGTATGTAGTCAAGGTATGAATTTATATTTTGCTCAAACAGGTCAGTCGGCGCAAATACAATCTCTTTTTTAAAAAGCGGGCCACTTGTCAAGAGAAAAAATCGTGAGGGAGGTATTTTATTGAGGGTAAAGTAATTTGATATATATTCAAGCGCACCGTCCTCACTTATCAACTCCATATCAGTATAGAAGGTGGGTAAAAGCTGCATACTTATGACGTGCGCAGTTGAGGGGACATAAATATCGATGGTGGTGTCCCGCAAAAATAGAATTCCTTCTTGATAGACGAGTTGTTTTGTATTGTTCATTTCATTGAATTTCCTTCCAACTAGTTATGGTAAGAGTACCATCAGTATAATCTATTATAGCTTGTACTTTGCGGGTATAGTTACCCCTCGTTCCGGTTGAGGTAACGGTATATGGCGAAGTCCCCGATACGACAACAACCGCCTGGTTTGATCCAACGCTAAGTGTCTCACCCGTGTAGTTGGGGTTACGCAGCAGTTGAATGATTGCATTTTCTATGCCACTTTCAGCAGCACTGTATGCCTCAGTTCCCTGCTCCTGCATGCTGCCGCTTTGCGAATTGGTTATGAGAATGGCAACGGCGGTTGTTGCAACAGAAAGCGCAACAATCATAAACACCAAAAGTGTTATAAGCGTACTTCCTCTTTTTGTGATACTGTTATGGTTTTTCACGTACTCCCAGTGTTGTCGAAAATTGATTAATTTCACTCCCCGATTGTTTTTTTGCCTTACTGGAAAGAATAAACTTTATCTGAACTACATCATTTTGATTATTTTCACCCAATCTTTGAAAAGAGAGATTTGACACGGTGGTATCATATCCATTTATCTGCTGGGTCACTCCATCATGGTCTACAACCAAATCATTGTTGGAAAGACGATAATCATAGATGCCAGCATCAATTATCAAACGAAGTGATGAGGTAGTGGCGCCTGCTGTTGTTGGAATTTCTATACTCTGGGCCCTACCAAACTCATAAGGAAGGCGTGAAAGAATATAGTTACTATCCTGTTGCACCGTCGAATTGCTTTCAGTCTCAAGCTGCTTATCAAAAAGCAATGCAAACATATCGATGAAAATAACTAATATAATCGATAAAATCCCCATGTAGATTACAAGTTCGATGAGCGTCACTCCTTTTTTATGATTGTTTGTATTCATATTGACAAGTCTGATTTATGGCGAATAATTCAACGTAAAATCTTCAAAAACAGGTGAATTGGTAATGTCAGATGTGGTCATAAAAATTTTATATTTGAAACAACGCGCGGGGTTTATATATGATCCGGTTGAGAATGTTGGAATTGACCCGCTTATTGAATTGCCAACGGGTGTAAAGTAAGAGGTCGTGGGATTGTTTGGGTCGGGCCCCACAAAGGTATAGGTTATTCCGACACAGCTACCATACACGGCATCTGCAGCTGCGACCTGCATTTTTATTTCCGTTTGGTCAGGTTGAGAAACGGTTGCAGAGAATCGATTAAATGCTGCGGAAGAGTTAGCATCAAATGCGTTTGAGACATAGGTTCCCGATGTTGAGAACTGGCCGCCGGGACCTCCAATAATTATCTTAAGCTCGGAGTATAGATCCCCCGTAATAATGTACGAGTATGCATCGCCATCAGCTTCAACAAGTGCAGAGATACCATTAACCCCGGTTGTTGTTTGAAGGCCGCCACAGCGAACAGGGGCGGTTTCATTGGCGATATTCACAACCTGATACTCCTCGGCTCCGGACCCTACGATAATTGCTCGGTTTCCCGTGGTAATTGCTACTCCTTTTGGGTTCATTCCATTTGTATCATAGCTTCCGACGACGGGTCTATTTCCTGTTTTTACTGACGTGTCTACGATAAAAAATTCTCGGCTCGAAGATGCAAGACTTGTTGCAATATATGTTCTTGTGCCGGTGGAGTTTACAACCAAATCAGTGGCATCTTCAGCGGTTAGGCTTGCCTGACCAACAACTGAGAGATTTCTTCCTCCGTTGGTAACCTGGACGATTTGTAATTGTGTTGAGTCGTTCAATAAAGCAACATATGCGTAAGATCCCTGAACAAATACTTTCTTTCCCACACTTATCAAATTTACGCTTCCTAACTGCGGACGAGCTCCTGATTTACTTAAAAGATCAAATGTATATAATTTGCTACCGGAGATAACATATCCTACCGATTCTGAAACATAAATAGAGGTCGCCGCATCATTCCCCGGCGCATCAAAATATCCGGACTCACTGTATTTTTTTGTAAATGGGTCAAGCTGATTTAAATTTATAATAGCAACCTCTTTTGCATTTGTATCGGTTGATATATATGCATAATCATGATCCATAAACACGCTGTTTGTTTTATACCCGTCAAACGTTCCCTCAATTGATGCAATCGATGGAACAGAGCCATTTACCAATATATTTGCATATGATACTCCTGAAGCATTTTCGCCCGTCACAGCAGAAACTTTACCTTCAATAGCCCATACTCCGTTTGCTACCCCATTTTTTGGAAGATCAAGCGTCGTCGTTGTCAGATCGGGACTACACCAGTTGCCGTGTCCTCCAGCCCCCAGTATTATTTCACCATCATTAGGTATCGAGCTTCCGGTTGTTTCAACGACCGCTGTTCCGGTTACAACCCCTGCTTCAAAATCAATTTTTGTGGTAGATGCATTTACAAGATTACTCCTGAAACGAGTAAATAAATTTGTGCTTGATACTGATGATGCGTGGGGTGTGGTCCATGACACCGTTGTCACTACTTTTTTCGTTGAGGGGTCAAGAGTTCCGCCAAGCTCTGTGATTGTCCCATTTACGTCTCGATATACATCACTGATAATAACAGACGTTGTATATCCTTGGCTTACCCCATCCCCCGCCGAAAGGATCCATCTGCTTCCCGATATGACC
>PFLF01000012.1:0-6304 GCA_002784505.1 Candidatus Roizmanbacteria bacterium CG_4_10_14_0_8_um_filter_39_9 | reverse complement strand
AAGCCCAACAAGAAGAACAGGCAAAAGAAGAGCTAACAGCGCAAATACGACAATAAGCTCTATAAAAGTTTGTCCATTTTTTGATTGTTTATTTTCTATAATCATAAAACGCTGACGGGAATTCCCGAAGAATTAAAATCGATGGTCTTTTGCTCTCCATTTACCAAGTTAATAAGTCCAAAACTGTGTTGACTTATGCTAAAGTCGACAATGGCACCGCTTCCACTTGCAAAAACAATCATTGATGAGGGAAATGATATGGATCTCAACTCAATAGGATATTCAAGAGTTACGGTTCGATTTTCAGGATCAGTTGGTGAATATGTACCTTTAAAAAGAGTATATTCATGTTGTGTGAGGTAAGCCCCATAATTGTCTCCAACCCCCGCTCCGTTTGTTGAGCCGGTCATTGCTTGCAATTGCTGTTGACGGATATCGGCTATAGTGGTGGTAACGGAGTTTGTCAGGTTGGTTCGATAATGAATATGAAACAAATCGGTTGATGCAATCCCAAACAAAATTGAAACGACCCCCATAGCAACAACCACTTCGATAAACGTAAATGCAGTTTGATTTTTCATTAGTGTGAACTAACTGTGCTAATCAATCCATAGATGGGAGCAATGATAGACATCATCATTCCCCCAACCAAGACTCCAACAACAACCAGCATTACGGGTTCCAAAAGTGCCGTTGCAGTCTTAAGCATACTTGCCACTTCGTATTCGAGAAAATCCGAGACCTCATGCAGTGATTTTTCAAGCGATCCGCTTCGTTCCCCTGCTTCGATGAGTTTGATCATGATGTTTGGAATGATTCCTTTTCCTGTTTTGAGACCTTCGGAAAGGTTTTTGCCGGATAGCACCATTTTTCGTGATTGTTCGATGATTACTGCAACCTCCTTTTTTAAAACTACGTCCTGAGCCAACTCAAGGGCAGAAGTAATTGGTATCCCCGAATTAAGTAAAAGGTAAAGATTATAAGTAAATCGGGTCAGATCAATTTTTCGCATAAGCGGAGATATGATGGGCAGCGAATAAAAAAATTGTAAGATAACCTGCCTTTGATTTTTATACAGCATGATAAATGATCCAACGATAATGGCCGCACCGATAAGAAGAGGAATGGGTTGATTTACCAAGAGATCGGAGGCAAAGATCAGAATCTTCGTCGGAAGAGGGAGCGCAACTTTCAACCTTAAAAAAACAATTGATATTTTTGGAATTACCACAATCAAGATCATCAAAAGAACTCCCACAAAAACGATCATAATGAGGATTGGATACATAAGAGCCGAGCGGATTTTGTCGCTAAACTCCATATCTTTACGGATATTATTTTTTATATCTTTTAAAACCACATCAAGTGTTCCCGCCTCTTCTGCTGCTTTAACGATATTAATAGTTACCTTATCAAATATCTGGGGGAAGCGTGCAAATGCGCTGTATATATGTTTTCCCTGATTTATGTCATCATTTAACGCTTGAAGAACAATTTTTTGATTTCCCTTCGCGTCTTCTAGTAGTGAATCAACGGCACTAAGAATAGAAATTCCCGCGGAGATCATAGTCGACAGGTTCATCACCAACTCAATTTTTTCACTCGTTGAAATATTGACATGGCCGGTGTTGACTTTTTTCATACTGCTTCGATTTTAGTAACACGAAGAACTTCTTCAATGGTAGTAAGGCCCTTATTTATTTTATCCAGTCCATCTTCAAGCATGGTAATCATTCCCTCGGCTTGAGCCTGTTTTGCAATCATATCGGAGTCTGCTTTATCTACGATTAACTTCTTTATGGATTTTGTTACCTCCATTATTTCAAACACGCCTATTCGCCCCTCATAACCAGTGCCGTGACAAATCTTGCACCCCGATCCTTTATAGGTATTGATCTCAGGTTTGCTGCCAAAATATTTAACTAACACTTCTTGAGGAATGTGCTCAACAAGCTCTGCAAATGGCGTAGTTATTGAAGTGCGACACATTTCACAAATACGACGAATCAGGCGCTGGGCAATAATTACATTGACGGTTGAGGCAACGAGAAACGGCTCAATCTTCATATCAATAAGTCGAGGAAGTGCGGTCGCCGCATCGTTTGTGTGAAGGGTTGAAAGGACCATGTGACCGGTAAGTGCAGCATTTACCGCAATGTTCGCAGTCTCTATATCACGGATTTCTCCGACAAACACGACATTTGGATCCTGTCGCAAAATTGAACGCAGGCCCGCCGCAAATGTTAGGTTTGCCTTAGTGTTCACCTGAATTTGGTTAATACCTTTGATGCGGTATTCCACCGGGTCTTCAATTGTCGTGATATTTTTATCACGGGTATTGAGCAATTTGAGAATTGAATAAATGCTCGTTGATTTCCCCGAACCGGTTGGGCCCGTTGACAAAATCATGCCATAGGAGCGGGAGAACGCATTAGTCACTTTTTTCAAATCGGCATTGTTCATACCAAGATTTGAAAGCGAATACTGGCGGGATCGAGTTGAGAAAAGACGGAGAACCGCTTTTTCACCATCCACAATCGGTAAAATAGACACGCGAACATCCAGATCTTCGTCGTTCATACGAATATGGAGTTTGCCGTCTTGTGCTGACATGTGCTCATCCGTCCGAAGGGACGAAAGAACTTTGATACGGGTAAGAATCCGGTTGTGAATACTTTTAGGTAAAAATAATATATCGTGGAGTACTCCATCAATACGAAATCTTACCAATAAATTTTTTTCTTCCGGTTCAATGTGAATATCGGACGCCTTATCTTGATATGCATAGACAATAAGCATATCAACCATTTTTGCAACAGGCGCTTCATCAACTGCAATTCGTTTTTCTTCACCGGTACTTCGCGTAAGATATTCACTAAATATATGCTGCAGATCGCGGCGATAGATACGAAGGGTGTTATCAATATCACGAGAGGTTGCAAGGTAGATATTAATGCGCATCCCCGTCTTTTGGGCAATGACCTCCTGGAGTAGGGCGTCTCGGGGATTGCTCATGGCAACTGAGAGCGCGTCTTGGGTTTTGGCAAAAGGAATAACCTTATATTTCCTCGCGATTCGTTCGGGAATAATGTGGCGAATATCTTCAGGAAGAGCAATTTTTTGAAGGAGTATAAAGGGAACCTTCAAATAGTCGGCAATAAGAATGCCAAGATTTTCATCGTTAATAAGATTTTTTTCAATAAGCGCATCCATTATGTCTATATCACAGTTTGATGCATACTCCAGGGTATCTTGCCAGCCTTTGTCATCGACAATGTGTGTTTTTTCAAGCAGTGTTTTCAGTTCTGTATCAGAAATAATCATACCGTTGTTTGTTTTTTCTGAATGACGGCATTAATTTTAGCCATCAACGTTTCAAAGTCAAAAAAAGCCTTATTTGCATAATCGGAAGCTCCCAGTTCAAGCGCTCGTTTTATGTCTGCATCTTGACCAAGAGTTGAAAAGACAATGATCGGAGTGCTAGCCAATATATTGTTTTGTTTGGCGTATTTCAATACATCAAATCCAGTTTTTTTTGGCATGATAATATCTAAAAGCATACAGTCATATTTTTTCGCTGTTAATTTTTGTATTGCCTCTTCCCCATCAATTGCCAAATCAACTATGAAAGAAAGCTCCTGTAGTTTATTTACATAAAACTTCTGAAAAAACGTATCGTCCTCGGCAATGAGAATATTCATGTACTATTTTCGACTACTGGTAATTTTAGTTCACCAAACACAACTTCACTGTCGGTATTTTCAATTGATTTCAGGTTTGTCAGAAATAATGATTTGTCAGGGAGAGCCGATAAAATGTCTCCGGTAAGATACGTTGAACCGTTTTTAAACGGATATAAAAATGCCTCAAGCTTTATGCAATACTCCCCCATCCGGACATAATTCATAAATAAGCTTTGGCTTTTGAGCGAATGGATTGTTCTAAACAGCTTTTCAATCTCCGTTTTATTTGAGATATCCTTTTTAAGGATCAATAACGATTGGTCGTAAAGCTGAACCAACGCCACCGCAGTTTGTATGAACAAAGACTTATATTCTGACAGATTCACACCCATGATTTCATACTACCAGATTTAGAGAAACATTTTTACGACATACGCAACCAGTACAATGGCTGCGACGAAGATAAAAACCACTGCAAATTGAATAACCAAACTGGGAGATTTTGATCTCCTTTTTGTAACGCTACGGGAAGGAGCTTTTTTTACGACCTTTCGTTTTTTTGCGGCCATAGAGATAATTATTTAAAACTTGGTAATAATATCAGAATAGATCAAAATTAATATAAAGTCAATGATCACACTTGTTATTTGGGAAATTGCTGTCATAATATTCTAGTTATGAAAGCCTATCCAAATGTAATAGTTACCGGTTCTTTATCCTGGGATATTATCATGGACTTCCCAAGCAATTTCATTGAAAGCGTTGACCGAAGCAAGCTCCATGAGTTAAACCTTAACTTTGTGGTCAGCAATCTCGAGAAACAGATGGGCGGCACAGCCACCAATATTGCATATGGAGTGGCACAAACATTGTCCTTAATCCGTGAACCCGTTAATTCGTTAACCACAAAAGTATCTGTGGCGGGAGGTCTTGGAAAAGACGGAAAAGAACATCTGGCTTTTTTTAAAAAAAATAAAATTGACACCAAGGGCATCGTGATGGATAAAACAAGATTTTCCGCATCAGGAAGTGTTATAACCGATATTAAAAACAATCAGATCTGGGGATTTTATTACGGCGCCGGTGACAAAGGAAAAGATGTTGAGTTTAAGAAAATTGTTAAACGAAATGATGTGATGATAATTTCGGCAAATCATCCTCAGGCACTTTTAGCTGCGCAGAGGTTTGCAATTTCCCACAACATTGCATATATGTATGATGTTGGGATGGCGCTTGGATGGATAAAAGACTCGGATCTTAGAAAAGGAATACGGCATGCTAAATGGCTCATCGGAAATGATTTTGAGGTGGGAACGATTACCAAGCGGTTGGGAAAACCAACTTCTTGGATAGTGGGTCAGGGCGTTGATGTGATTTCGACCTTGGGAGAAAAGGGAGTTATTTATGAGACAAATGACAAATCACAAATAACAAATAACAAACCTGCCTTGCCGGCAGGCAGGTCAAATTCCAATAACAAAACCATTAGAATTCCTAGCATCAAATTAAAAAAAGTCGTTGATCCGACGGGGGCGGGAGATGCATGGCGCGGTGGATTCATCTCTTCCTATTGTTATGGCCTTGATATTGTAGACTGTTTGGCAATGGGAAATGCCGTTGCCAGTTTTGCTGTTGAAACTTACGGAACAATAAACTATAAATTAAGGGTTACAGAGTTAAGGAAGAGGTTAAGATCGATTAACGGGTTAACTTATTAATTATATTTATCTATGAAATACGACGTAAAAGATCTTAAACTTTCGGGTGCTGGGAAAAAGTTAATTGAATGGGCCGAGCGGGATATGCCGGTTCTTCGACTAATTCGAGAACGATTTGTCAAAGAAAAGCCCTTAAAAGGGGTCAAATTAGCAGCGTGTCTTCACGTAACATCCGAAACCGCAAACCTTATGATTACGCTCAAGGCAGGAGGCGCTGAGGTATCGCTCACCGCAAGTAATCCCCTTTCAACTAACGATTCAGTTGCCGCATCCCTTGTCAAAGACTTTCAAATACCAACCTTCGCAATCAAAGGCGAGGATAATAAGGTATATTATCAACACCTGAACTCTGTTCTCGATGGCAAACCAAACTTTACTATGGATGATGGAGCAGACTTAGTCGGTCTTATTCACAGTAAACGGACTGAGTTATTAGGTCATGTCATCGGCTCAACTGAAGAGACAACAACAGGGGTAATTCGACTCCGAGCAATGGAAAAGGACAATGCTCTTAAAATTCCGGTGTTGGCGGTTAATGACAATCTTACTAAACATTTATTTGACAATCGATACGGTACCGGTCAGTCTGCCATTGACGGCATAATACGCGCAACAAATATTCTTCTTGCCGGTCGAACGTTTGTGGTTGTTGGCTACGGTTGGTGTGGCCGCGGACTTGCGATGCGAGCGAAAGGAATGGGCGCTCATGTTATTGTTTGTGAGATTGATGCGGTGAAGGCACTTGAGGCTCGGATGGACGGATACGTAGTGAAGCGATTAAAGGATGCTATAAAAGAAGCTGATTTTGTGGTAACCGTTACCGGAAATAAACATGTAATTGACTCAGAGCATATGAAGGTTGCAAAAAACGGAGTCATTTTGGCAAACTCAGGACATTTTGAT
>PFLF01000108.1 GCA_002784505.1 Candidatus Roizmanbacteria bacterium CG_4_10_14_0_8_um_filter_39_9 | reverse complement strand
CTTATTTTTTAAGTGCTTCAAAGTAAGCTTAATTTTCTATCCATGAGCCCAAATTTCGAACTTACCCCCGCTAATATCTTTATCCTCTCTTCAGGAGTGCCATATTGAAGAACATGGAGAAGATAGTCTTTAAGCATTTGTATTTGATCTTCTTTCGGTTGAACCTCCACAATGAACTACCGCGCAGCAAGCTGGCGCTGGAATATGAGATTAAAATCAATTGCATTTACACATATAATGTGTACAATATTCTGTATAAAATGGCAATACAAGAGACGGTATTAGCTTCTACTGTTCCTGATCTTCGCCCTGTTAATTTGCCCTCTGCATTTGCAGGATACCTACCAACCCAGACAAATGATACCTGCCTACAACGCTTTGTACAGGGACCTGTGATTAACAGAATGAATCTCGTACAAGGTAATGATACACGGTCTAAGTTTGATAGCTCTCGCGCGAAGAAAAGCATTGTTCTCATACATCCACGGTTTGAGACACCTGGCAAAGATGGGCGGCTTCGTCCAGAATCAAACGATCCATATTTTGAATTTTATAGAGAGGCGTTTGACCAAAAGTTTGGCCCCGAATGGCGAGAAAAAGTCGCTGGATTCTTTGGCTCTGAAGCTATTGAAGCCGGTTGGGGACATTTTATGTATGCAGTATGTTATGCACTGGGAATTAATCGCATTCTTGGTCAACCTGTCTATCTGTACGGAGCAAACCAACTCGTTACTCCCGCAGCTGCAGAGGGAGTTCAGCTCATGCGCGCATATCACTATGCACTACAACACGGAAACAAGACACTGCGAGACATTATGTCTTCGATGAATTCACAACCATATCTGAACACGGAAGCGTTAAAAAAACCAATTAATCAGGTGGGGATACGGATTCTCCATTTACTTTCAAAGATTTTCAACACTGAAGCGGGAAATGAAAGTAAAAAACCTGGTATAGCTGATAAGGTCAAAGACCTTATCTATACGGGCCTCACCGTTAGTCCTCTTACCCCAGCGTTTTTTGCCGTATTGGATAAGCTTGAATTAAAACTGATGGGTACTAAAGAACTGGCTGCTGAGCTGCTACAAATTAGAAAAGACTTGGAAATCATAGCCGCGCATACGGGTCACCCCGCAACAGTCAAAGGAGATGAGGCAACAGTTGCAGCAAGTCAGGATGTTGTATCTGATACCGCGGATCGCGGAATGAAGGCTGAAATAAAAAACGGTGAGCTAAGGACTCTCATGGGAGTGCTCTTTGGATTTTTGTCCGGGACTCCTCAATATGCAACCGATACAAAAACACAAAAATTAATGCGCCAATTGTTTGGAAAAGAAACATATGCAGCAGGACCAACTGGCGATATAGTTAATAAACAAGAAGCACTCGCGCGTTGGAAACATACCAGTAAAACCCGAGAGATATTAATCTCAACTTCAGGTAACGGATCGAGTGTTCCGGAAATTGCAGCTGTCGCAAAAAATTTTCTTGAATATAAAGAAAAACATGGGAACGATGATAATTTATATACTCCAATAATTTTTGTCGGCGAACATAAAGACTTAAAAATTCAAGGGATATTAGATGAATTTAACGATGACGATGGCAATCAAATAGATGATGCGAAAAGATACACGGTATCATGGGATCGGCACTCAATTGACGATGCAATGAAGTTTATTGATGATAATAAGGGAAAGTTGATCATGTTTAAAACGGAAGATGTTATCCTTACTGCTCTCATGAAAACTGCTCTTAAAGAACGATGCGTTGTTGAGTTGGTTAAGCCGGGAGAGTCGACCCTCATTAATCCTAATGTGGGGACAGTGAGCATGCTCTTTCCCGCTACGGCAGCAAATGAAGCATATAATGCTCTTTCCGGTGCATTGAACGGTGGATCCCTTTTTGCGGGTTTTACCTGGAGTCTTAAGACATCGTGGAGTCAGTCAAAAGTCATGTTTGAAAAATATATTAAGGATGACCCAACCTTGACTGAGGATGATAGATCTTACAGCCTAAAGAGACTCCCAAGAGCTTATGTATCACATGAGTCAAAGTTCAGGTAACGTATTTGAAGACATCTCCACATTGTTCGGGGACACTTCTCAGGGAAGAGAACAAGGACACAATATTCTCAGGGAGTCGATGATACAAGGAATGGTAAATGAAAAAAATGGGACACTGGCAGCAATTGCTATGAATATAGCACATGTAACCGGAATTCCTCTAGATAGCGACTTCTACTCTTGGCTTGATGGATTGTATGAGACAGATAGATTAAGAACTATTGAATATATCGAGCAGGCATTCCCAGAGGTTAAAGACAATGATTTGAAAGCCTTTCATCAGGTGGTCCAGTAAACCGCTTCTCTTGGTGATATACATTCATATCTTCTATTCAAGTGACGCCTTGAATATCTCAATCCTATAGTATATAATTTGTAATGCGATTACGCATAAATTTTTTGGTCATTCCCTCCCTATTACTTTCCGCGTGTCAACCAACGCGAGCTACCATTCCTATTGATGTGTCTCCAACCATCGTGACCATGCCTACTCCATTTCAAACAACTCCTATGCTAATACCAACCTCTGAACCATACCATTGGCCTTCAGAATATGAAAGCGCAACAGTAGGGGGAATAGCAAAATTTCAAGTTGATGCAAACCACTCGGTATTTATAGATATTTTTGGTGAGCCGCACTATTTTACAGACACAGTTGATATGACGCGTGATTTACAAAAACAATTTCCCGTTGAAAAAGCAGATGAGAACACGCCCGTTACTTCAAGGCGTATTGAGTTACAGACGCCTAATGAAGGGACGCTCCCGTTCCAGCTTTACGAAATAGGGGATCAGGAGCCAAATTTGGAACAAAATATACAGGTTGGGCTTAATAGCGCCGTTGATTTTTATCGCGGCATCCTGCAACATGCAATCTCCGATTTTTCGCCCGATGGGAAAACTCAGGAAGTAATCGATGCTCAGGCAAAACTGGCTCAAATGGGACCTGACGCATATCTGGCAGAGATATTCGCCGCTTTTTCAAGAAATAATACCATGACTTTATGGACGAGGGTTGGGATTGAGGGTTATGAAGGAAAACCGTATACATTTCTTATACCTCCATCCGACCCAGCTCTTGGCATTGCCCCCCCTTCGGCTGAAAATGTCGCACAAATAATACATTATGATACAGGCTACTCAGATTATATGAAGCCAGCACAAGACATTGTCGTACTTACCCAGCCCGTAAAATCTCAGGAACTCAATCCTCAATTTATTATGGCATATTCAGCAGCTGCACAAACATATTTTGAAAAGAGTACTATGCAGCTTGGAATAGCCATTAGTCCAAGCTTCGCCCGCCATATAAGCCCGGACCTTCCATTGCTCCAAAATGAAGATGCAATACTCCAGGCCGCAGCCTCAAACGAGTTTGGAAATGCTATTAGTCTCGCAATGTCGACGGTATGCAGGGCTTGCTAATAACAGAACTTGAGGTGCTGTTTCCAATTGATCGAACCGTGTTTAAAGCAATTTCTGATGGATCTGATGCAGCATATAATAGAATGATGCTTGAATATGCTTCCACTCTTGCAATGTTTCACATGCAAGAAAGACTACTTAATGTTTTACCCTTTCAACAACTTCCAATACATACTCCATAAATGTGGCAACATCCTCTCCTTTACATCTTGACTAAGTTATGGTATACTGGTCAGTAACAAGATCGTTAAGATTCTGCTTATATTTAACTATATACACCTATCTTTGAATAAGATAGTTTAGGCTCACCTAATTTTATTTTTATTGAGCCTCGTGCAGGCTCTTTCTTTCTTTTTTTACCATTTTTTTATTGTTCTATGTTTAATCGTAATCATGGGTTTCAAGCCCGTACAACAGGTGGTTTTGGTGGTCACCGACCATCCGGCGGTTATGGCCGGTTTGGTGGATTTCGGGGTGGGAGGTCGGGTGGAGGCCGAGGTCGTGGACCTGCAACTTCTGGATCCGCGCATGCTTATATTCAAAGAGCAACTATGATACAAGCAGTCAAAACGGTTGAAGCAAAGCCATCAGTTTCAGTCAACACGCTTCCTATCAATATTAAACTCATGAAAAACATAGTCGCCCGTGGATATGAATATCTTATGCCTATTCAGGAAAAGGGAATCGGACCCATCCTTGAAGGGAAAGATGTCATTGGTATTGCAAATACCGGAACCGGCAAAACAGCGGCATTTCTTATTCCTATTGTTGAAAAAGTAATGAAAGATCCAAACTACCGAGCATTGGTAATCACCCCAACTCGAGAGCTTGCTCTTCAAATTCAAGAGGACCTTCGCACATTTACCCGTGGAATTCCCGTCTACAGCACATTCTGTATCGGACAATCATCTATGCGAAACCAGATCTATGAACTGCGCAGAAATCCTCATGTAGTTATAGGGACACCGGGACGCTTAAAAGACTTGATTGCCCGAAGAATGCTACGGCTAGAGTCGTTTAGCATGATTGTGCTTGATGAAGTTGATCAGATGCTTGATATGGGATTTGTGCAGGATGTAAAACACATTATTTCATTCTTACCTGCCAAGCGTCAGTCGCTTTTCTTCTCAGCAACGCTTTCACCTGAAATTAACACGATCATTAAGTCCTTTGTGGTCAATCCAATAACCATCTCGGTAAAAAAGACCGAGACCACCAGCCACATCAAACAGGAAGTTGTCCGCACTATGGGAAAACTGAAAATAGATGTACTTAATGATCTGTTGAAACAAGAGGAATTCAAAAAAGTCCTTATTTTCGGAAGAACTAAGATGGGAGTTGAAAGGTTGAGTCGGGATTTGTTTCAAAAAGGATTCAAGGTAACTTCGATCCATGGAGACAAACCGCAGATTAAACGTCAACAGGCAATCCGCATGTTTAAAGATGATGTGGTATCTGTCATGGTCGCAACCGATGTTGCCGCCCGCGGACTTGATATACACGATGTCACACACGTCATCAACTTTGATATTCCACAGACTTACGAAGACTATATCCACCGAATAGGTCGCACCGGGCGAGCCGACAAAATGGGAACCGCATTGACATTTGTTGAATAATGGCCAAAGTACCACCGCGTAGGTGGCCTTTTGGCTTCGACAACATTATAATTATAAACAAATATGTTTAGTGTCAAAAGGCTTTCGCAATATCCGCAAGGTGTTGTAGTATGTCCATTCCAGTCTTCCTGGTATCTGGATATTTATTCGAAACATTTTTCTCACACAGATAATGTATTACTTCTTGATGTCTATGACAATGAAGAAATGGTTGCGTGGGGAGCATTTGAAAAAGTAAATGATTCGGTTATTTTTCTGGGGATGAAAAAGGTAGAGGAAAATCAGGAAATAACCGATTTTGGAGATATAACGGTTTTGCAACCTGATGCGGATTACCCGTCTGTCTGGACTGCAATCTGCGAATATTTCAAGATGCAAGGAATAACGAAAATCCAACTGGATTATGTAAAAGAGGATAGTGAAACGTACCAATTCTTTCAGACAAATCCACAATCCGTAATCACAAAACAGGAGGTTTCTCCCTTTATTACCCTTCCTGCATCGTGGGAGGAATATCTCGAATCTCTTGAACGGACCGACCGCAAAGAACTCAAGCGCAAGCTTCGCCGGATCGAAACGCAACCGTTCAAATTTATTGTACAAAATACTGTTACAGAAGCGCAATTTGGAGAATTTATTCGACTTCATAGATTGTCAGATAGCGCTAAAAATAAATTTATGACAAACAAGATGAGGAACTTTTTCTGGGACCTTTCTCAAGCCCCCAAGGCAGGGGAGTGGAGAACTACTTTTTACTTTCTTACATTAAACGACGTCTATGCCGCAGCAGTCTTTACATTCATAAGCGACTCCAAAATATTGATGTATAACTCAGGGTTTGATCCTTCAATGGGCTATTATAGTGTTGGTCTTATACTTAAAACAATGATTATAAAACGAGCAATTGAAGACAAAAAGAAAATTGTTGATTTTCTACGGGGGAATGAACGATATAAATATGATCTCGGTGCCCGTAATTTAGGTCTCTTTCGGCTTGCTATTGACATTATCTTATAGTATAATTATGCACCCCTTAAACAAGGAGGTACTATACATAAATGAAACGGAGAAATAGCTTCTCCGCTTTTTTTTATACCAATGGTACGCCAGAAGTTATATTTTGACGGTCTATCTGCTTAGATCGCCACAAGGTATATGCTTCGCACTTTGACAAGTTTTGAGCAAAAGGAAACTTACTTATGGTGAGACATGATTTTGGACCGCTTGAAGCTTCCCGAACGAAGATTAGGAAATCAGTGCCTTAAACAGCATTGAGTGTCCGAGATGCCACAAGCATTCTCGTCAGGCCTTACCCGCCTGATAAAACAATTGACACCTTCTAATCTTCTTTTCGCAAACAAATATTATAAATTTGTTCTTGTCATTCCCGCGTTGGCGGGAATCTAGACTATAATAGCAAATTTTATATTCATAGACTGGATCCCCGTCTTCACGGGGATGACGATGTAAAAAAATAAGTGTCGGCAATTACAGAAAGATATATAATTAACAATAATCATTTATTTATTATACCCATTCTTCTCATGAACACCAAAAAATTCACGATTCTTCACAGTAACGATATGCATGGGGATTTTTTTGCGGAAGTTAATGGGACCAAGGGCGAGCTAATTGGCGGACTGGCGCTTCTTTCCGGAT
>PFLF01000087.1 GCA_002784505.1 Candidatus Roizmanbacteria bacterium CG_4_10_14_0_8_um_filter_39_9 | reverse complement strand
AAAAGAATCGTTACCTTTGCTTTTGATCTTGCGCGTAAACAAAAAAGAAAAAAAGTTACTGCAGTTCACAAAGCCAATATTTTAAGAATCACCGACGGCTTGTTTCTGAAAATCGCCAAAAAGGTTGCACAATCTTATCCTGATATTATGATGGAAGAAATGCTCGTCGATTCCTGTGCCATGCAGCTTATCAAAAAAACTGAGCACTTTGATATTATCGTTACAACCAACATGTTCGGTGACATATTATCCGATGAAGCGGCTGGTTTAACAGGGGGACTAGGTGTGGCCGCAAGCGCTAATGTGGGAGAAAGACGGGGATTATTTGAACCCGTACACGGTTCAGCTCCAAAATATACCGGAAAAAATACAGCTAACCCTACAGCCAGCTTCCTTTCGGCAGCAATGATGCTTGATTTTTTGGGTGAGATTAAAATAGCAAAAAGGATAAGAGACTCAATATTCAAAACGATAAAGCTCGGTCAAACTACCAAAGACTTAGGCGGAACTTTGAAAAGCACTGAATTTACAAATAAAGTTATTAATAATCTATGATGCTTATTAAAATTGGCGGAGGGAAAAAAAACAATCTTGAATATATTTGTAATGACATCAAAACTCTTATCGATCAGGGTGAAAAAGTCGTATTAGTCCATGGGGCGAGCGTCACCCGTGATGAGCTCGCCGAAAAATTGGGCGTACCGACAGAAACAATCATATCGCCCTCCGGCATCAGTAGCGTTTTTACCGATACGGATGCAATTGACGTTTTTCTTATGGCCTATCCCGGCATTGTTAACAAAAAAATTGTTGCAAAGCTTCAGTCTTACAGAGTCAATGCGGTAGGATTATCAGGGATAGACGGACAACTTTGGAGGGGAAAAAGAAAAACAGCGGTTTATTCAAAAGAAGGGGAGAAGACAAAGCTGATTACAAATAATATGTCCGGAAAAGTAACAGATATTAATATCAATTTAATTCTTTTACTTTTGGATAATAAATATGTTCCTGTTGTTTGTCCGCCAGCCCTCAGTGAAGAAAACGAAATTATTAATACAGATAATGATTGGGCCGCTGCGGTTATGGCTGGCGCCTTACACATAGAGAAAATGATAGTGCTTTTTGAAGCACCGGGTCTTTTGAAAAAATTCGGCGACGAATCCTCTGTTATTAAAAAAGTTGACAAAACTAAACTTGATGAATGTTTTACCTATACCCAAGGACGAATGAAAAAGAAATTATTAGGAGCAAAAGAGGTGTTCCGCCTAGGTCTAAAAAAATTATATTGGTCAGACGGACGAATTAAAAATCCCATTTTTAAAGCATTAAAAGGGGAAGGTACTGTTATTAGTTAGTTTTTAATTATGAAAAATTATCAATATCTTCAACAAAAATACCTTGTTAATACGTATGTGAACCGAGGGATCACTTTTGTTAAGGGTGACGGAGTATATCTCATTGATGAAAATGGCGAAAAATATCTGGATATGATGAGCAACTATGGGGTTAATATTTTTGGTCATGTTGATCGAGAGATAACCGATCAAATAACAAATCAGCTAAATGCTCTAACAACCCTGCATGGAAGTTTTAATAATGATATGAGGGCAGATGCGTCAGAGCTTCTCATAAAAAGATGCGGTCCGTCATATAAATTTGTTTACTGGTCAAACTCGGGAGCTGAAGCAAATGAAGCGGCATTAAAGTTTGCTGTTGCCACATCAGGTAAAAAGAAGATTATTGCATGCACGAATGCGTATCACGGAAAGACGCTTGGTACGCTTTCCGTTACTGCCGGTGAAAAATATCGTAAACCGTTTTTACCACTTTTATGGGAGGTGGTGTTTATTAAACACAATGACATATCGGCCTTAAAAAAAGCGATGGATAAAAATACAGCGGCATTCATAGTTGAGCCTATACAAGGGGAAGGTGGAATATATGTCCCCAATAATACCTATCTCACCAACGTCAGGGAGATGTGCAGTAAACACGACGTACTTCTTATCATTGACGAAATTCAAACAGGAATGGGGAGAACGGGAGCGTTATTGTCATCACAAAAAACAAGAGTTCAGGCAGATATTCTGACTATGGGCAAAGGACTGGCTGGGGGTATACCAGTTGGCGCGACACTTGTAAATCAAAAAGTTGGCAATGCAATCTTCAAAGGACTGCATACGT
Source organism: Candidatus Roizmanbacteria bacterium CG_4_10_14_0_8_um_filter_39_9 (assembly GCA_002784505.1). GTDB lineage: Bacteria > Patescibacteriota > Microgenomatia > UBA1406 > GWC2-37-13 > YC2-FULL-38-9. The sequence goes on along the minus strand of PFLF01000087.1, from coordinate 4,479 downwards.
CAACTTTCGGAGGAAATCCATTGGCATGTGCGGGCGTTAAAGCCACACTAAATAAAATAGATGAGAAATTACTTGAACATGTAACGGAAATTGGCTCATATTTTATCAAGGAGTTAAAATCAATTAAATCATCTTTAATTATTGACGTAAGAGGTCAGGGCTTGATGATTGGTGTCGAGGTAAAAGAAGACAGGAACGGAATACTAAAAAAATTGCAGAGCAAAAAAATATTAGCTATCCCCGCAGGTGATACGGTAGTTCGATTTTTACCCCCATTCATTGTTGAAAAAAAACATATTGATGAAACAGTTAGTAAATTCAAACACATTTTATCTTAATTACCTATGTGCCGTTTTCTTTTGTGTAAATCAAAACAACCCATAAATCCGTCAAATATACTAAAATCATTTGCTAAAATGGCTCAAAAAAGTAAGGCATTTGATGGTGACTGGCAAGAAGATGGATGGGGTTTCGCCTGGCGCAAAAACAATAAGTGGTTAGGGTATAGATCTCTTAAGCCCGTTTGGAAAGAGAAAAAAAAGTTTTCAACATTTCCTGAGACCGCCATGTTTGCTATTCATGCCCGAAGCGCTTCGTTTCCTCAGCATAAAAATAATATTGAATATAACCAACCCTACATAAACGATTCGTATTCTTATGTATTTAATGGACTGTTAAAAGGCGTTACCCTTTCTCTTCCGGGGGAAATAGGAGCGCAAAAAATATGGCAACTTCTGAATGTTTACCTTAAAAAGACAAATCTTACTCAAGCCGTATACAAAACCACCGATATTTTGAAAAAAAACTCCCGAAATATTCAGGCGCTCAATATTGGAATAGCCGGAAAAAATACCATATCAGCGTATTGTCATTTTACCGCCCATCCGGATTATTACTCTCTTCAATATTCAGACAATTCGGATATCAAAATAATCTGCTCTGAAGTAATTGAAGAGTTTGAGTTTAAATCTCTTCCGACAAATTCTTTAATAACTTTATAGTATCTTCCCACTCAACTCTATTAATGGAGTAAGCTTTCAAAAAGCTCCGTGCCTCCATGAATGATGAGATATGCCCCATAGATTATGAGGGTATATTCCGTAATTTTGAAAAGTTTTTTGACATGATTTTTTAAATAGGTTAAATAGAGTAAAGAGCTGGCGGCAACTGCCGCAACAAAACCCAAGACAAGCGACAGACTATTTGAGGCAAGTGAATGAGTAAATGAAGTTGTCATAGTGAATAGAACAATTTCAAACCCTTCTTGAAGCACGAGAAGGAAGGTTGGAACAAAAAATGAGGCATCTTTGATATTTTTTTGTGAAAAAAGGTTCGCAACATGTTTATTTTTATGGACCGCAAAAAGTGGGTGAATACGATAGGTAATATAGAGAAGCATGACGCCGGACAAAATTATAGCGAGATGCCCAATCAGGTCGATTAGCTCGGAAGGGAGGGAGATGTGAATAAGGGGAAGAACATAAAAAACGGAGAAAGTAATGAAGACTGAGAAAAGAATCCCCAAAATGCCCCCTGCCAGTATCGATTTCTCTTTATGCAATCCCTCTCTTTTTGAGAATCCCAACAAGATGCTCATCAAAAGAAGTGACTCCATAAATTCACGAAAGACGATTAAAAATGTTGACATATATTACAAAAATTGTATGAGTTATTATACCTGAGCCATCCTGTGTAATGTAGCGGAGATTTCCTGCGCAAATAACTTTGCGGTTGGTGGATATTCACACATAAATAAATATGGTTCGATAAGTTCCAGTTCAATGAGGAGAAATTGACCTCCAACAACTATTCCATCAATTCGAGCATATAAAAACGGTAAGTCAATTTTTTTAATAATATCTTCAACTTGTCGACAAATCACTGGTTTAGGATATACTACTCGGTCATGTCCTCCGAATTTGTAGTTGGTTCGGAAATCACCTATTGCGGGTGTTTTTAACATCACATGTCCTAGAATATCTTTAATGTAAATAAATGAATATTCACCTGACGATATTTCTTTAATAAGTGGCTGTACAATAAATTCATTTTGTGAAATTTGACTTTCAATACGCGAAAGAGAATTTTGAAGCTCGGATCGTTCTATTTTCATAATCTCAAATCCGGATGCTCCTACAGTTGGCTTAATAATAAGAGATGACCACTCAATTGGTATAAGGCTATTTAATTTTGAAATATTTTCTTTCTCCACAAGCACCGAAGGGATGATGTTCACGCCTTTTTTTTGAAGGTCAAATAAATATTTTTTATTTACGTTCCATCTTATTATTCTTGGTGAGTTGAGCATTTTTACTTTATTTTTTTCAAGATTGTTAATCCACGACAGAAATGTATCTAATTGTCGATGGTATTCCCAGCAAGATCGTAATATCACGAGGTTAAACTGTTTCCAATCAATAGTTGTATCATTCCATGGCGCAGCTACTGCAGTTATTCCTTGTTTTTTCAAAGGTTCAACAAGAAGCTCATCACTGTCGGCAAGAGCGGGTTGTTCGAGGTAGGTAACGAGCGCAACGTTCATATTAAACTATAGAAATAGTCCTTATTAATTGTGGAATTGAAACGATATTGCTATCAAAAATATGTAATGCAAAACGGTGAAGATTAAGCTTTTGCTCAATAGTTTCAACGCCCTGTATCCATTTACCGTTTGCCCGATGAAGGACCTCCATCGCTAAATATTGACAGAATATAAATTCACCAATCGGCTCGATTTGTTTATAAGCATTAATACAATCTTGAAGATATTCCTGGGCCTGTTGTGGTTTGATGTAACCCGCTAGAGAATATATAACTATGTGGGCAAGGAAATTCGGCAGCATATATCTTTGATCACCCCAATGAGACCTCCCAAAATCAATAAAAGTAACATCACCCCTACTATTTACAAACATATTTTTAGGGTGACCGTCTGGCCAAACCCAATAATCGTTATGTTGAACAAACTCTTTCTCTAAAAATAAATATTGTTTTTGGTCGTTTGGATATGCAAGTCGAAGTTCAAGACCCCGCTCGTAAATACTTTGATTGGCCGATTCATTGGTTGCAAATGGTTTCCATAAGCGGGACTCTTTTGCAAGGAGAGCAAGGGATTTGCCAATCGATTTAGCTGAAGAGAGGGGAAGATTTTTCTCAACAATAAAATTATTAAGTAACTGAAATCCGCTATTTCTAACATCTTCCATGATGGTTGTTGTAATATCCGGATAATAATAAAAAACATGTGGCACTTTTATATGTTTGGATTTTTTCAACAGCTTAAGAATTTTTGTATCAACAAGATGTGCTTTTTTACTGATGAAAAATTCAGTCGGGTCAAACGGGACTACGTTCTCCGTATGTTTAACCACAACCGACTTGCCATCAATTATCGCATCATAAACCTGTGAAAACACACCCCCTTTTAGTTTATTTTTTATGGCAATAGAAAGACCACGCTTCTGAAGCTCTTTTTCAAGATTCTCTTGCATTCCCAAAGAAGTCTTTTCGGGAAATTTTGGAAGGGTATGTGTTGGCTTTACTGATTGTAGAAAAATATTTTTATTCATGGGTTATCTTGTTAGATATTATACTCCCAAGCCTGTGTTCATGCTACAATATCTTCATGTATCATAAACGAATTCAGCCGCTTCAAAACCTGTTAAGAAAAGAGGCTGTAGATGCTTTTTTCATAACTAATTTTTATAACATTTTCTACCTTACCGGATTTAGAACCTTATCACCCCATGAGCGGGAGGCGTATCTTTTAGTAACGAGGAAGAATGTGTATGTGTTTACGGATGGGAGATACATTCATCAGCTTGAATTTCAAATCACAAATAACAAATTCACAAACCAATTACAAAATTCAAATATCAAAATAAAACAAATTTCTGCAGAAATGGGGTTGATTAAACATTTACAGGAGATAGTCGATGAAGAACAAATTAAAACACTTGGATTTGAGGGAGAGGACATGAGGTTTTCTGAGTATTTTTTACTGCGAAAAGCATTTCAGATTAAATTAATTCCTTTCGACCGAATAGTACTTATACAACGAGTAGTAAAAACACATGATGAAATTGCGAAGATAACAAAAGCATGTGAGATCGGGGATCAGTGTTTAACTGACATTTCGAAGTTAATTCAAGGCGGGGTAAGTGAAAAGGAAATTGCATGGAAGATTGAGGAATGGTTACGAACAAAGAATTATGAATTAAGCTTTGACCCGATTGTGGCGGTTGATGCCAATGCTGCGCTTGCGCACTACGATACAAAAAGCGGGAAGGGTCGCGTCAAACACGATTCTGTAGTACTTATCGATTTTGGGGTGAAATATCAAGACTATTGTTCAGATATTACCCGCATGTTTTTTATGAAGGATGTTTCAGACGAAATTAAGAAGACATATAGTGTTTTAAAAACGGCACAGCAACAAACAGTACAGCAATTAGAGATTGGAAAAAAACTGAAGGATAT
>PFLF01000051.1:8021-14834 GCA_002784505.1 Candidatus Roizmanbacteria bacterium CG_4_10_14_0_8_um_filter_39_9 | reverse complement strand
CTGCTCGGGGATAAAAAACAAATAGGTGTTTGGTCAGTCTTCGGACTTCCCTCCGAATCGGAGGGTAACCGCTGCGGCACAGTTCAGGATTTACACCTGATTCTCACATAGGCTATTTTTGGGTCTTCCCAACCTCCGAGTCGGAGGTCAGTGACCCATACCAAACACGTAAATAACCATCTACAACAATGAAACAAATCCAATCATATGGAGGCAATTTTTTCCTCCCTCGTATTATACACACGGGCCAAGGTAAAAAGCAAGTCGGAGAGACGGTTGATATAACGTACAACCATAAGAAAGCGGTGATCGGTAAACAAATGTTTTGAAGTTCGAACATAAGTTATCATTGCGCGCTCTGCCCGCCTACAAACTGTCCGTGAGATATGAAACTGTACAGAAATTTCAGCCCCCTGAGGGAGTATAAAGTTTTTTAAACGGGGTAATTTTTTCTCTGACGCGTCGATTTTGTCTTCAAAAGAAACAATGTGTTCACCCAGCGAATGGAGGTCAAGGTTTGCCCCTGCCAAAAAACCCATGATGGCATACATGTCTTTTTGAATTTGCGTTATAAGAAGACGGTCCTGTTTTTCTATCTTTTTTGTGGTGACAAGACCTAAATATGAGGTACACTCGTCAAGCGTCCCATATGCGTCAACGATAAGATCGGATTTAAAGATGCGTTTTCCTCCACACAAGCCCGTCGTCCCATCATCACCAGTCCGAGTATAAATTGGCATTTTAAAATTAAAAAATTAACAGGTTAAGACGCAGTCAAGGTATTTTTTTGCGCTTTGGGATTCCCCGAAGGGGAGGATTCCCACCAAGCGAAAAAATACCTTTGCCGAGTTTTAAACGAATTTGCTTACCTTTTCAACTCAACACTCTGAATAGCCGCACCCGTAACATTTTTTGCATCCCTCTTCATGAGCTAAAAGAGCCTCTCCACAAGCGGGACAAAGATCATAGAGTCCTTTTGTTTCAGGCGGTTGTTGAATAAGGGATGCTTGCGTGGCTTCGGAAATAAGCTTCGGCTGAGGGATCATTCCCTTACTTTTTTGCTCATGATCCATAGGTGACCCGAGGTTATAATGCATAGACAGAACTTTTGCGACGGCATCGGGAAGGCTTCGGACCTTGTCTTTCCCAAAACCCATAGTACGAGCACCTCCAATTCCCTGCAGTTGATTGACTATCTCTCTAACTCGTTCAAGCGCCGGCAAATGCGATGCAAAGCGAAGAGCAAGAGAGATAGTTCTTCCTAAGCCCTCAGCCATTGCCGAAACATCACTCCCCGGCTTACTGATATTAATAAATACTTCAAGTGGCTCCGGAGGAGTTCCTCCATTAGTGTTAAGGGTGATAAATGCTACGCCAACCGGAGTGTTAATTCGGTATGTTGATCCGTGGACCACCATCGGTCGCGGTTTAACGGTATAGGTAGGGACAACAGGTTTCTCTTCTTCCTTCTTTTTTGTTTTATCGATTCGTTCAAGTACCCCTGCACGTGATCCTTCTCTCATATATGCAATGCCCTTAAGCCCTTGTTTATATGCAAGAGAATACAGTTTCTTTACGTCTTCAACCGTATGGTTGTTGGGGGCATTAACCGTCTTTGATATGGAGGCATCAACATATCGTTGAATAACCGCCTGAACCCCCACATGTTCCTCCGGAGTAAGGTCTTGAGCTGAAACAAACCATTCCGGTCTTTTTACTTTTCCGTCCTTTATTTCCTTTTCATGTTTTTTGTACCATTGTTCATATAAGTGATGGCGCATAATGTGTTCGCCAAGACGATCCTTCCTGAGAAATTCATATTCAAACACCGGTTCAATCCCTGAGGTTGTGTTTGCCATAAGAGAGGTTGACCCGGTTGGTGCCTGCATGAGGAGAATGGAGTTACGTACGCCTTGCTTTGCGACCGTTTCCCGAATATCTTTGGGCAGCGCCTGAATAAACCTTCCCTTTGTATATTTATCTTTATCAAACTTTGGAAAGACACCTTTTTCGACGGCAAGAATAGCGGATGTTCTATACGCTTCATCGCGAATTATCTTATAAACTTTTTCAATAAATACTAAAGATTCTTTTGATCCATAGCGCATATGTAACTTAATAAGAGTGTCTCCAAGCCCCATTGTCCCAAGCCCAATACGGCGCTCTCCTTCAAGTTGGGTCTCACGGATACCTTCAAAAAAATACTGATCCATGTCGATTATATTGTCCTGAAAGCGAACTCCTGCATGAACAACTTTTTTTAACCCAATAAAATCAAACTTTCCTCTTTTGTCTATATTTGAACCTTTAACAAAAGCAGAGAGGTTTACAGAGCCTAAATTACAGACTCCCCACGGAGGAAGACCTTCTTCTCCACAAGGGTTTACGCAATTAATCCGATTCCAATACCAATTATTATTCCATTTGTTGTAACGCTCCATGAAAACCACCCCCGGTTCGGCAGATTTCCATGCGGCATCAGCAACGAGGTCCCAAATTTTTCGAGCCTTCACAATCTTGCGAACAACAATCTTTTTTCCTAATTTTTTCCATTCTTCCAAATCGCCATTCCATTTTTCATCATATTCAGCATCAGTTGTATCGGGGAAGACAAGCGGCCAATCTGCGTCCTTTTCAACCGCCTCCATAAACGAATCAGAAATACAAACAGAGAGATTGGCTCCGTTAATACGAGCAAGGTCCTGTTTTACCGTAATAAATTCCTCAATATCAGGATGCCAGTCCCAAAGCATAAGCATAAGAGCACCTCGCCTTGTTCCTCCCTGTTGGATAATATCTTTTGTTGCAACCGAAAACAGTTCGGCCCAGTTGATGGGGCCTGAGGAAAACCCATTTACTTTGCGAACCCGGCTCCCTCGTGGACGAAGAGAAGAAAGATTTATTCCAACTCCGCCGCCTCTTGCCATTATTTCAACCATTCTCTTCAGCGTTTCCAAAATTCCTCCCCGTGAGTCTTTGGGGCTTGGTATCACAAAACAATTATAAAAAGTTACTTCAAAACCAGTTCCTGCTCCCGCAAGAATGCGTCCTCCCGGAACATATTTGAAGTCCTTCATGGCAAGGAAAAACTCTTTTTCATATCTTTTTTGATTTCCCTTTTTTTCACGTTGTGAAACTGCTTTTGCGATCCGTCTCCACATATCCTGTGGTGTTTTCTCAAGAGGATTCCCCTTTTGATCTTTTAACGAATAGCGATCAAGAAACACTTTTTCCGAGATTCCAGCAAGTTTCATATATATGGATAATTAATAATTAAATAGATTTTGGTCCTACATCAACTTTTTAACCTCTTCATTCACCTCATCTATATCAACAAACCGTTTGAAAACCGATGCAAACCGAATATATGCAACCTTATCTAATTTTTTTAAGCGTTTTGCCACCCACCTTCCTATTTGGGTACTCGCCACCTCAGACGCTTCGCTTCCTTTCAGCTCCTGCTCAATCTCACCGACAATTTTTTCAATTTGCTCAGCGGTAAGCGATGTTTTTTCGCAAGCGCTTAATAGGCCCCGCTTTAATTTATCCCTTTCAAACCGTTCACGTCTTCCATCTCTTTTAATGACCAGAAAAGGAATCTCTTCGACCCGTTCATAGGTCGTAAATCTTTTCTCACAGGCCAGACACTGCCTTCTTCTTCGAACCGTTGTTCCATCGTCTGACAGCCGTGTTTCAATCACTTCTGAATCGGTGCTTTTGCAAAATATACAGAACATAGACTATATCTTTAGTGTCACATAAAACTGTAAAACACTACCGGGGTGATTTCAAGAGGTCAAACTATGATCGAACCGCATCATCTGCATGATCTAGCCATGAGCCGAAGAAATAGGGCCAAGTCCCATAATTAAATTGAACAATTTGGGCTATACAGTCCCGGGCTCTCAGGACAAGCACAACTTACCAATACATACCGGATGGTCGCATCGTTATATGCGAAGGTTGGACGGGCAATACTAAATGACATTTATTTTGTTATCATATAAGCATATGGACTCATATATTTTGGACACCAACCTTTTTTTCAATATGGAAGAGGGAATCGGACTGGGCGAAAAAACGGAAGAAGTCATATCAAACCTCACCAAAGCAGCAAAATCGTTGAAGAAGATGCATCAGGGAATATTTTATATGCCCCCAAAAATTGTGGAAGAATTTTTGAGTTTCTTTGAAAATAAGGAACAGGTTCTTTTAAAAGATTTTTTAGGTGAGGTAACGATTCAGTCTCCGGACTATCACAAAGACACAATCGGAGCGGATATCGTATATAAATTGGTTGAAGATATACGAGGGAGAAGCTATCGGGGGCTTCGTGTCGGGGAGGAAGAGATTATAAAGGCGGGTCAACTGATGGCGGGGAAAGGAGCACTATCAAAAAAAGATTTTGAAATGACCATAGGTGAAGCGACCCGCAAATTTAGAGAACGTTATAGGCAGGCGACCCGTGTAGGATTTCTTGACAGCGTTGCAGATCTAGATCTTATTATGCTTGCAAAGGAGACAAGCGGTTATATAGTGACAACAGACACGGGGGTTTTATACTGGGGCCGTATGTTTGGCGTCAAAGAGATACCGGGATCTGTTTTTGGGCAGAAGGTACGGGGCGTTGTTTAAGGTCGTCATCTTCATCGGGAATTAAATTTGAAAGCCAATCAACCATTTTGTCCGTGAAGTTTCTTTGGGGCTTCTCCATATACATAAGGTGCTTCGAAAGTATCACGGTAACCTCGCGTTTAACATTTTCATCAGGGACAATAAGGAACGCATGATAAAAATAGGGGGCATGTGTCACCAGCGTTAATACATTGAAACCGAACTTTTTTGTGAAATAGAAATGGGAGAGTATTTCCCACCGAAGGCTTACTCCCGCAGTTTCAATCCCAAACGTGGTAACCACATGCCTCACATCAGGGGGGGGCGTAATGGTTAGAACATAAAAAAGGAATAGCAGAGTCAGGATAGGAATGATGAGAATACGATCTCCGAAGAAAAAAACAATAAGGCCAATAAGCAGGGCCACGGCCAAGTAAAAGCGCAAAACAACACCACTTCTTTTTTTATAGGCACGAAGGGGTGCTTCCCACGAATAAACCAGCTGTGGATTAGGATTTTCAACCATACCTTCATTGTTCTTTATTTTGGCCGAAAAGTCAATGAGAGTTGCATTTTATATCCTATAATGTTATAATACACCTTATGGAACAGTTTAATAAAGCACTCTCATTCATCTTAGGGCTCGTCGTCGTCGCCATATTTATTGCTGTTGCGACAGGCAAAATCAACCTAAAAGGAAAACTTGGCCCCACTCCAACCGGATCAAATAAGATTACTCCGACCGTTTCTCAGTCAAAAACAATAACGTTGAAGCAAACAACGCAAAAAACACAAACAACACAAACCGGTGGCACTGTTCAGAAACAAACCGCAACAAAGCAATTGGCCACAAAGCCGACCACCGCACCCATTAATCCAAATTATCACCGCTATGGTCAGACTTCAGGTACGGTTTCAACAATCCCCAGCACCGGTCCGGAGCTTCTTATCCCTTTAGCCTTCTCATCACTACTTGGAGGAAGCTTTCTTAAAAAGTTAGGAAAAAAGAAGGACTAGGGAGTAGGAGTTACCGCTGATGTGGGTACAGGCCCCGTTCCTGCAAATCCAGGAATCTTTAAGATACCCGACCCAATGATATTTACTATAAAAACAGAGCTGAAAGTAAATATAAGCCCGATAACCGCCCCCATAATAACACGTCTTCCATATGCTAATTTCTCAGGATCAGATTGAGAAGTAAGGATAATAGATGCTCCATACATGAGGTATAAGAATGCAAGACTTCCGGTTATTTTGAATACCAAAAGATCAAATAACGCCTGTACAAAACTTGAAGCTCCCGTTCCTTGATTGTTTGAAAACCCACCCTGTGAGGTAATACAGCCGAGCATAGTGTGCTGCCGACCCGGTGCAACCGCAGGTGGAATTCCATCGGCATCTTGGATCTTCACCGTTTTACAGTCTGCAGCATTTGGTTTGGAATCTTTTGGGTAAAGCACCGGATATAAACATTTTACACAGGTGCTCCAATTTGACGGAGGAGGGGCTTCGGGATCAACCTCACACGTTGCCGAATCACCAATGGCAATTTTCGGACAGTATCCACAGGCGTCACAGGTAACATACCGGACTAGACTTGCGGCAGCAGGAGTAGTGGGTGTTGGAGGGCCCACGGTTGGAGTGATGGCGGCATATGAAGGAGATGAAAGAATGGTGCCGGAAAACACAACAAACAAAAACAATAAAATAAGTTTTTTCATGCCTAATCTCAGTATATCAGAGACTTAAAAAGAATTAGTCACATGTTACAAGTCTTGCATAAGTATAATAAGAGAATGAAGAGGTTCCTTATTTTCATAATTGTTTTATTGGTAATGGCTTCGCCCCTTATTGTTCGGGCAGATTCGCTTGACGATGTAACGAAAGAGCTTGATAATATAAAAAAAACATTTAACGAACTGAGTAAAGCCAACCAGACAAATGAAGGACAGTTAAATGAGCTTAAGATACAACTCAACAATATTAAATCAAAAGTTGCCCTTGTTGGCACTCAGATAGCGCAAAAAGAAAAAGAAGTAAAGAACGGTGAACTGGTTTTGGACAAACAAAGGACACTACTTAATGCGCGCTCAAGAAACTATTACAAGAATAATGATAGTAATTCCCTCTCACTCATAAACATTCTTCTTTCAGATAATTTATCCGCTTCGTTACAAAATTTCTTTTATCAAAAAACCC
>PFLF01000051.1:4510-7983 GCA_002784505.1 Candidatus Roizmanbacteria bacterium CG_4_10_14_0_8_um_filter_39_9 | reverse complement strand
TCATTAAAATAGTTCTTTATATAAAAGACATAGAAGACAAAAAAGCCTCTCTTGAAACCGAACGTGCCAAACTTGCCGCGGTAAAAGCAGAGGTTGACAAACAATCATCCTTTTTGGAGGGAGAAGTCTCAAAAACAAAAAAATATTTAGGAGAACTTCAAAGCAAGATAGCATCTCTCACAGCCCAACAGCAATCAATTATTGCAGGGAGACAGGCAGGATTGAATCTGCCAAAGTCAGCGTATACTTCTCAGGGTGGTTGTTCATCAGATCTTACAAACGGAAAAGAACCAGGATTTGGTTCAGCGTTTGGTTTTTTCTCATTTGGCGTTCCACACAGAGTTGGTCTAAACCAATATGGCGCGAAAGGGAGAGCTGAAAGTGGAAAATCTGCGAAAGAGATTCTCGAGTTTTATTTCAATGCGGAATACAAGGAGGGATACGATCAGGGGATCAACATACATGTTGTAGGAACAAATGAATATGGACAAACATTTGATGACAACTGGAATATTGAAGAGTATCTAAAACATGTGTATGAAATGCCAACAAATTGGCACATAGAGGCATTAAAGGCTCAAGTTATTGCCGCAAGGTCATATGCACTGGCAAGAACTGGAAACGGGAGCAGCTCGATTTGTCCAAACCAAGGATGTCAAGTTGTAAAGAGGGAGGAAAATAGTGATGCGTGGAAGCAAGCAGTTGAACAAACAAAAGGAATTGTTTTATTAAACGGAGGAAGTCCTATCTCGGCATATTTCTCTTCAACAGCGGGTGGTTATACTCATGAGTCAGGATCAGACATAAGTTCACGACCATGGACAAAAAACACTCAAGATGGCAGAAGCGGTTATAATAGTTTTGATGACGTTAAAAACAATGGGTATGACAAAGATTCACCATGGTTTTATTGTGATTGGGGATCCCGATCTGAATATAATGGCACCGCATGGATGAAGTCCGAAGAGGTTGCAGATATTGCAAATGCAATTTTACTTGTTCGGGCAGACTCTTCCATGTCGTCCCACGTAGGTCAACCCGATAAACCAACCGGAGATACTTGGGATCAGAATAAATTAAAAGAGGAATTAAAAAAGAAAAATATTACTCCCTTTAACACTATTTCTTCCGTTTCAATTAGTGCCGATCTAGGTTATGGCAAGACAAATAGTATATCAATAAACGGCGATGCCGGGTCGCAAACATTTGATGGGAAAGAATTCAAAGATTTTTTTAATGTACGCGCACCCGCAAATATTCAGATCGTAAGCCAGCTTTATAATGTAGAAAGAAAATAGCTCTTCTTATATTTTCTTTGGAGAAAATAACAAGAACATCTTATTCAGTATCATCTGGATGACAACAGTGATTCCCGTAACTACAAAGAAAAAACTGATCCAGGTGAAATGAAATTTCATAAAGACGGTAAGGACAAAAATGACAAGTACGTGTATAAAAAAGATAGGATATGAATTTACACTGAAAAAATGAATTGTTTTTTGTATCGGCGCAAAGGAAAATAAACCTTTTTTTGCCGCCAGGTAGAAGATGACGAGAAATGCTATTCCATATGACAAATGGTATATATTGGGCGGATATTTATTGTCATACATTTGAAGCGAATGTTTGGTTGCCTGAAGGAAAAGCTGGGCAGCTGCAAACAAAACTGACGAAATAACAAGAGTAGTAGTCAGAAACCATTTAGCACTTACATTTCTCACGAAATACAACGTAAAAATAGGAATGAGAGACCAGGGAAGCCACATGACAAAGCGATAGTACGGGAGAGGGGTATATCTTAAAAGAACGAGCGAGCTGATAAACGAAAGAATAGTATATATAGAGAATATAAAAGGACGCTTGGATTCGAAATGAGAAATGAGGGGAAATAAGAGGGACAGCTCGATAAAAAGGAGAACGAGCCAGTTAAAATCAATTCCCCCTATTAAAAAAATATTATTCAGTACATAAGGAAGCGTGACTTTTTTACTGTTTGCAATAAAACTGAATACCAGATAAAAGACAAGAAAAACATAGTAGGGAATTACCAACCGAACAACCCGTTTTTTTACATAAGAAATAAAAGATTCACCGGTTAATACAAAGGGTTTGAGAAAGAATAAATACGCGGAACAAAAAATAAAAAAGACCACGACAAACTGACTCAACTCAAGGGTTATGTAGGCGATTTTCTGGGACAAAAAATACGCGTTTGTATGGATCATTATCATGAGGATAATGGAAGTCCCGCGAAGCACATCAATTTCCGCGAATCTGTTTGGTTTTTGCTCCATACCTATCAGTGTAATCGAAAAAACCAAAAAAAACAGCTAGCAGAATGATATTTTGCTCAAGCGTTATCCAATAATGATCAACCATCCCGGTAATACACAAAACCAACACAGGAAATAAAAATGCTGGATTGCGGACATGTTTAAGCGCGAAGCGGAAAGCGATAATGAGAAAAATAACTGCGAAGACGAGGCCAACTTCAGCAATAATCAGAAGGAAAATATTATGGACCGGCTGAAGAAAAAAATAGGGATATTTTATGGGAAAATGGCTTTGGGCTACCAAATAATTACCTAGACCCACTCCAAATAGCGCATTTTTTTGGATCACAATCAATGATTGTGTGATTAATTCAAAACGTTTCTGAAGACTCAAGGGGTCAGTTTGCCAACTAAAAAAAAGGAGAGCGGCAAGAGGAAGGGAGAGAAGCTTTGCTGCCGTACAGATTCGACACGCTTTTGCATTTTTTAAGGAGTAAATAACGTAAAGTACGATAAATGTGCCGATAGTTGCTTTAGAGAAAGAGATAAAAATAAGAATGGTCGACAGGAAAAAAAACACGTATTTAAAGATTCTATTTCTGATCCGTCCATCGGTAAGGACCATAAAAAAAAGAAATAAATAAAATCCCCCCATCGAATTCGGATGGGAAAAGGTCCCGTACGGGCGAAGAATTTGAGTGCCCTGAAATGATGCTTTTGCAACGGAGGGCATAGACAAATTAAGAGGGCGCTCGCCCAAAAAGTACCACCATCCTTCAAGCGCATGTTTTTGGATAAGCTGAGACAGACTGAGGAAAAATTCAAAACCAGTCGAAACGAAAATTCCTCCAAGCAGATAGGGGAAATAAGACCTATTCCGTTTACAGACAAAGAATAAAAAAACAACCTCAATTATTTTTGCAAATTTATAAAAAGCAATCCAGGGTACGGTGGCAAAAAAAATAGAGATAAATGAGATACTCAACAATACAACGGTGAGTTTAGATTTGAACAAGGAAAAAACCGCTGAGTAATTCCAGACAATAAGCATTAATACCAAACAGTCTGTTACATATAATGTTGGTGCAAGGTAATCAATCCGTACGCCCAACAAATAGGAAAAGGCAAGAAAAAAATGCTTTCCCAACTGGGTTGGGAGAAGAAGCCCTAACAAGATAAACATGAAAGCATTTATGCGGG
>PFLF01000051.1:0-4450 GCA_002784505.1 Candidatus Roizmanbacteria bacterium CG_4_10_14_0_8_um_filter_39_9 | reverse complement strand
TTTATAATGGGAAGGTATGGATTATTATAAAGAGGTTCAGTATATAGCGCAGGTAGACAAAGATGACACCATCATTGGAAAGATAGAAAAATGGGAGGCCCATAAAAAAGGCATATTACACAGAGGATATACTGCTATTTTGATGCATAAGGAGAATGTTATAGTCCAACACCGTAAACACCCGCTATTTGATGATGTGTTTGATCTGACTTTTTCATCCCATCATATATATCAAGGTGACGCTCTTCAAACGAATGAACAAGCCCTATATGAAGGATTACTTCGTGAATGGGGGATGGAGTCATCCCACATAATGACGCCACCGAAGCTTATTGACAAAGCGTATTACAAGGCACATGATGAAAAAAGCACCTATACCGAACATGAAATAGACTATATTTTTCTCGTTAAGCTTGATAAAGTCCCTCTTGCCAACCCCGACTTTGCCTATGGCTATGAACTCATCCCCAAAGAAGTGCTCCATAAAAAAATTCAGGAACTCCATGCAAAACCCGCCCCATGGGTCAGGGAAATTCTTGGCCTAAATTGGTGACAAACAATTCTTTTTTTTTGTTATAGTTAATTTATGCAAGCATTCTCGGTCTTTTCAAGCCAGAAAATTATAGCCTTCGTGTTATTTATAAGTTTGGTTATTGCGGGAGTTTACTTTCTCGGGGGAAAGACAAATAAAGAAGTCACAAATAAAGCTGAAGTTGCGACCGTCAGCACACCCAATCTAACCAAGCGCCAGATTGCCGAAAGCATCCTGCAATGGATGAATAATACGCGGACAGATAATGGAGGATATGCTGAGGCTGAAGAGTGTGGAAGTGATGGAATATGTGACCCTCTTATTCAGGACAATAGGATTGGAGCGCTGGGACTGTGGGCGCACTATCAAAACTATATTAAGCATCGGCGTTTTGAAACCCTTCCTCTTATATCCAGCGACCTTAAGGTGTACAGCGACTCAAAATTAGTGAACACCATTCAGCCGGCATTCTGGAATTGCAAACTTCTGTATGAAATGTGGAAGAGCTCGCTTTTCACTGCGAAAGACAAGAATGCAATGCAAGGTATGTGCGCACGGGCTGTGTATCTCCTCCTGGATGTGCCCCCGAAGCCCAACATAAGTACCCTTCATCTTCCGATTATTCGCAGTGCAATTGAAGGAAAAATATCACCTTCGGCATTTAACGGCGTATTAGATAAGAAATATTTTAGTGAATATGCGGCCATCTCATCTGAACACGTATATATGTATCTCTGGAATAAGGACTTGGGATCGAAGGGTGAGGAGGACTTGGCACAGGCACAAACATATTTCACCGTAGCACTTGAATTGTATATGAAGAATCCGGCAGACTATACTGAAGATCTCCCAATTCTTGGGATAACGGCACTTGATATATCAACTGTCGTACCAGCTCCGGAATACTTATCATTTGCGAAGTTCATTGCTGAAAGGGTAGAAAAAAAACCCTGTGCATCAGCACATGAATGTGTTTTAAGGATGTACTTGGCAAGCGACCTATATCGGAGCACCAACTCAAACATCTATCTACAGTCGCGAGAGCGACTGCTTCATCAAATGTATTCAGAGATGTTTGACTTTCAAGGACTTAAGGGTTATTCTTTAGGCAGGGGGGCGCTGAACAAAAAAGGAACAAAAAATATATATGGTATGGTAACGAACGCATTGTTTTCAGGGTTATTAAGCAGGGAAGAATAAATAAGAAGCATATGAAGCACACCAATAAATATGTGTTGGTACTGATGTTGTCGATCCTTATCTCATTTTATGCGATACCAGCACAAGCGACTATCCCGTGTCCCCCAGAAGGCTGTCCGCCCTGTAGCTTTACAACCTGTGGACAATACTGTAAAGATAGAAGTAAGGGTATGGGATCGTGTCCTGACTGTGTAGCCTCATGCCCACCGAAAGCAGAAGATGGTCCCTGCCCACCTGGCGAAAAGGGATGTGATGAGTTCAAAGTTAAATGCAACTGTGGCAACGGATCAATCACTTGTCATAAAGATAAAAAAGGACCTCCTGGCCCAACTAACACCCCCGCTCCAACAAACCCTCCCCCAACAAAGCCTCCCGCAACTCCAACACCCATTCAACCAACCGTTCTTATTACTATACCTCAACCATCTCCAAACGAAATAGAGTCAGATTCAGATGGTACCAACATGGCGCTTAACGGAAAAAGCTGGATCTGTCTTCAGACCACCGCATGTACTGTGGCGGGCGCCAACTGTAAGGGAGGCAATCCTGAACATAGAACACTTATTACGACAAAAAAAACGGTAAATGGAGCAAAAAGCCCTCTTGTTCCGAACAAAATGACCTATATATTCGAGTGTTTGAAGGAAGATAACGAAAAGCAGTATAAATGTACAACCGGCAACAGCGCACTGGACAAGGTCACGGCAAAGAGTGACTTTTTAAGTACCCTTTCAAGTAAATATGGATACATGTTTAATGAATTAACCAATCATGAAACAGGAGATAAAATTGATCAGAGAGATGAAAAACAGGTACCAAAAACAGATGAAGATGGATTCCTTGGAAAGTATGAATGGGAAAGTAGTACTACTACCCAAATTGGTCGACTTATGATGTCACTTCAGTTGTTAAACGAAGGAGATAACATAAGCGGTCTTCAAAAAAGTCAACAACTTGGTACATTTACTTACGGTGATGAAAATAACGAGCAGGTTTGTATTTTTATCAAATGGGATCCACGCGGTATTGTTTTTGATGCTGATTCTTTAAAACCAATTGAAGGAGTTAAGGTCTCATTGTATCGCCAAAATCCTTCACATAATTTTATACTTTTAGGAAGTGATGATGTGTTTGGGGGGATTACTAATCCCACAAATACAGATGAAAAAGGACGATATGAATTTTTTGTTCCAAACGGTGTATATAAACTCATGGTAGAAAAAGAAGGATTTAGGCCTCAGTATGAGGGGATTCCTGATACTACTTATACGGTTTATGACAATATATATACCGGCGGAGAAATCATCACAAACGGACGCATGGAGACCCGTCACATTTCTCTCAAACAGATTACATTTGTTGATAAGACAATAAAATATCTATACTCTGTCTACTCTTCTTTAAAGGGAGCAATAAGATAAATCCCCCATGTTTTGATACAATTTCTGTATGAGAATAGTAAATCGCCAGTTCCACCGCGACTATGAAGAGCTTGAAAAGCTTGAGGCGGGCATAGTTCTCACGGGCGCAGAAGTCAAAGCGATTCGTGCAGGACAGCTTCAGCTTGAAGATGCATTTGTAAAACTAATGGGGGACGAGTGTTCTCTTATTAATGCCAATATTGGAGCTTATGCGTTTTCAAAAAATGAAGAATACGATCCGAAGCGTTCCCGGAAGTTGCTTATCCACAAGCGGGAAATTCTGAGACTACATACCAAATTAAAAGCGGGGGGCAGATTGACAATGGCCCCTGTTTCCTGCTATAATAGGGGGCGCCATATCAAACTAGAAATAGCATTAGTGCGGCCGCGGAAAGATCTCGAAAAGAGAAAGCTTGAGAAACAAAGAGACGTAATTCGCAACGAAAAAAGGGAAGTGAAAGAGTATATGAAGGTATAGGGGATGACAGGCCTCGACGGGGAATGCACTTTTACAAACGGTGAGAGACGGATCTATCCGGTGTCCCGCTCAGCGGGATTGAAAATAGTAAAAAACAACTGCTAAATTCTCAATGAAAGAAGCAATGTCACCGATCGCTGACGCTGTTAAGGATATGTTTGCTGCAAAGTACGCATCATCCTATAACTTTGCAACTGTCTAAGTTGCAATAGTCTTGCAGGAAGTGCTCTTTTCTCACATTTTTCTCGGTTCAATGTGAGAAAGGTTAACCAATCGAGATAGAGCAAACCTGGATTTTCAGTTGCCGGGGGCGTTCGAATAAATTTCAACTGACAGTCAGACAACGTCTATGTGTTTTGCGTACCTGACTGGAGTAAAGACACTTTATCTCTCACTAAACGTTTGTATACGGGTGTTTCTTCGGACCCCGGTTCAATTCCGGGCATCTCCACTCTTCGCCCTATACCAGACGGTATAGGGCTACGAGGTGGCACGGCCACACTTCTTATTTTTTTCATCATATAAGAGTTAACGCGAAAAGTGTCCACAACGAAGCCCTGAGCGTAGTCGAAGGGAGAAGTGGGACAAGGACAAAATTTTTCCAGAGTTCACTTTCTAATCATGATTAATAATCAATATAAGAAATGTGGCGCTGGTATCGCTACTCTGACTTTCATTTAACTGTTTAGACCGTATAGACGCTCTGAAAGCCTACTTTTTCACTTTTTAAAGTACTTTCCCCTCCTTTTTATTACTATTGCGAGATGATAATCTGCCCTGACTGTAAAGAAACAATCGTTCGAAAAAATGGGATAATAG
>PFLF01000028.1 GCA_002784505.1 Candidatus Roizmanbacteria bacterium CG_4_10_14_0_8_um_filter_39_9 | reverse complement strand
CGAATGCGTTTAATATAATTTGCCTTCATCCTAATACCCCTACACCAATAAGAAAGAGTTGGCTTTGGTACTCTAATCCCAAGGGTATGCTGGATTTCTGTGTATGTTTTCCCAGCCAGTCTTAATGTTTGAATTTTTTGTCTGATGGTTGTTGAGCTAAACAGCCTTCAGCCCACAAAATATCCCTGAATAAAAAAACCGAGAAGAACTGCATGTAGGATAAAAAAACTAATGAGAATCCCCGTTCTAAACGCTGCATTTCTTATCTCTCCCAGATATAAAAACATGGAGACGGACATAAGGGCATAACGCGGAATAGAAGAAAAGGTCCCGGTAAGGGTAGGAAGAAGAAGGTTG
The DNA here is from genome assembly GCA_002784505.1 of Candidatus Roizmanbacteria bacterium CG_4_10_14_0_8_um_filter_39_9. GTDB lineage: Bacteria > Patescibacteriota > Microgenomatia > UBA1406 > GWC2-37-13 > YC2-FULL-38-9. The sequence goes on along the minus strand of PFLF01000028.1, from coordinate 6,548 downwards.
ATAAATGAAAACAAATTTAAAGTAAAGCGGTCATAATTTCCAATTTTCAATTTCCATTTTTCAGTGAATTTAATAAATTTCATCAGGTCAAAAATCAAAACAACAAAAATAAAACCAAAGAGAACAAATTCAATCAGTGAAGTAAAATATTGAAAATTCCAGCTCGCGGTAATAAATATTTTGATATACCGGTACAAAACCTGAGGGAGGAGTATTAAGTGGGTTGAACGGTTGGCTCCAAACGACGGTTGCGCATTAAAAAAATAAAGAGGGTCTCCTGTTGTTTTCCATAGATAGCCCGAATACATAATGAAACCAATCAAGGGGGAAAAAATAAGAAACAGGTAGTGGCCCACGCGAACCATATACCGTTTTAAATTAAAACTTTTATCAGTAAGAAAAGACACGAGGAATGGGATTATAAGAAAAATTCCCATCAGCCGTGTTGCTGAAGAAAGGCCTGCAAAAATCCCCGCGACCCAATAATTTTTCTTTTTCAAAAAATACAGAGAGGCGATAAAGAGGAAAAAAAACAATCCCTCTGTATAAACCGCTCCAAAGAAAAATGAGGTTGGAAATAAAAGAAGAAAAATTACTATCATTGATAGATTCTGTCTCGAATCTTTTCCCGTCGGTGCTCCCCTCCGAATCGGAGGGTCCGCGCCGGACGGGATCCCTGGATTCTCGACACCTATCAATGACAGATATTTAAAAAAGATCATTATCCCAAACAAAAATGCCACATTGGAAATAATTAATCCTGAAACTAGGCGGTTTTGTGTTATAAAAGTAAGACCCTTAATGAGTAGGGGATAGAGGGGGAAAAACGCCTGTTCATGCTCCGCATATCCATTATCCGCGATCTGTGTATAGTGTACCCCATCAAAGCTGGCAAGATGTGACAAAAAATCAGGAAGATGATACTGCACAAGCAAATCTTTGTAGGGGAAAAAACCAAGGTAGGGGATAATGTGGGGGGCGATTAAGGTAATGACAATATCCACAATCCGCCAGATGGTAAATAGCAAAAACATATATGTATATTGTAACAAGTATACCCCTTGTATTTCTAACCCTACCGTGTATACTTAAATATGGAACGGCACAGGAGGAGAAGAATATTATTTCAAATTTATACCCGCGCATAGCGCGGGCTTTTTTGTTATGGGGAGAGAAATAGCAACACGTGACACAGTAACAGAACAAACACATAGGGTTATAGGGGAAGGAAAAATACATGCACCCCATTTTCCCTATCCAACCCGGGTCTTTTCTGCTGGTGACAATAATGGAAGGCTTTTATGGCTTAAAGAATGTTTTCCAGGCGGGGCTCAAAACATAGCAATCGGTGAAGAGCCAAGAGACCCCAATGAACACAAAGTAATGAGGCATAAAATTTCTTCAGCACAAGCCCAACTAACTGATATTCAACCCGGAGATTTGATTGTTGGTGCAGACACACGGACACATTTGCTCATGATAAACCCCAATACACACCAACCAGAGTATGTGAGCCACGGAAAACCAGAAAAACCCGATGACGTTAAACAAAATTTTATATCGTTATATACGGCTGCCGAAGCGCATGATGCAACCCCACAGTATAACCTCCATGGCGCCTCCGGAATATTATATATTGACGAAAACAGCCAACAGCATTACTTAGAAACGGAAGAGGTTTGCCACGTGGATATGAATAGGGAAGTCTTAGGAAGGCTTGCATCAGAAGAGGGATTCACAGAATATGTGCGAGTAATGGAAAAATTTTTCCAATCAAGAAAGCAAATTATGAAAAATTCAGCAGGTTTTTCACTTGAAGTGTTACTACAAATGGGCGCAATCGAATCAATCAATTGGATTTCTCCACTAATTGAAGGCAGTCCAAACCCCCTTTTTAAATCAATAGTAAAACGGGCCATTCAGACCGCTGCGATCGGAACTTCAGGGGAACTTATAGATATGTTCGAGGGGGTAAACTCGGAAGGAGCAATGAGGAAATGGGCTTTTCTGAATGATTCAACAGCTAGAGCGATGCAGCCAATTTATGTAATAGAATAGCCATTCTTTTGCTTCCCTTTTCAGCCTCTCTTAAAACTTCTTTATGGTTGTGTTTTACAAATGCGAGGTTTGTTACAAACGCAAGGCCAAGAATCTTAACGTCGAGCGATCGGGCCACTAATGTTTCGGGGACGGTGCTCATTCCACAGACATCTGCCCCAATTATTTTTAAAGCTCTCTTATCTGCGGGGGTTTCATAGTTGGGGCCATGGTAATAAGCATATGAGCCCTCCTGGAAGGAAATATTTTTTTTTCTTGCAATGTTCACAGCACGCTCTCTTAGTTTTTTATCAAATGCGCAGGAGACGTCAATAAACTTCGGGCCAATAAGTGGGCTATCCAATGCAAGAAATAGGGTAATCATATCATTTAAGACAACCACATCTCCCACACGATATTTCTCATTTAGTGCGCCGCAAGCGGCAGTAAGGACGATATTTTTGACCCCCGCCTTTGCAAATAAACGAATCGGAGTAGCCGCTTCAAACGCAGAATATCCCTCATACATATGAAACCGCCCGGACATAAATGCAACTCTTTTTTTGTTGAGCTCTCCAATAATAAGTTCTCCATTGTGGCCGGGAACGGATGCACCAACACCAAAAAGCGCTTTATAATCAATTTGCAATTCCCGATTTACGCCCTCAAGAATATGATTCCATCCAGAGCCAAGGACGATAAGAGTTTCAGGAAAAACAGGAACAAACTTGGCCAAAACAGAAAATGATTTTTCTAGGGTAAACATTTATTTGAAAAACTCACCGATATATTTCTCACTAATTTTCAGTATTTTCAGCCGTTTTTTTATTTCATCATCTGTTCTTTTTTCTTTTTTATATCTCACAACAATCTGCTCAATGGTTTCGCGAACTTCATAGGGAAAGACGATCCATTTGTCTGTTTTTTGAACGTAATAGTCCGGCAGGTGTTTTGTCCACGGTTTAACCAGAGGAGATGCTGTCTGAATAGACGATGCCCCCATTTCTTTCAAATGTTCAATTCCCCGGAGAAACGTTTTACCCGTATCGGCGTTGTCATCAACCAGCAAAATATGTTTGTCTTTTAAACTTCCCCCCACATGATAATCAATATTTGATAGTTTATTCCGTTTCATATCCCGGTAGCTTGAGACAGTGAAGGTTGCAACAGGAAGCAGTAAAAAATCTGAAAGCATGTGGGCAATCGACATTCCTCCCCGTGCAATTGCCACAATCAAATCTGGTTTTATTGGAGTGTCTTTAATTTTTTTTGATAGCCGGAAGGAAAGACCGTGAAGTTGTTGCCATGAGAGAGAAAGAAATTCCATTGGTTTATTATAACACTCTATTTCTTTGAAACAAGAAAAAACTCATACTTTTTAAAACCCCTTAAAATATGTAGAGCCTTCATTTGGATCAATACCCGTTTGCCGTCTTTTTGTTGAGAAACATGGGCATTAATCGCGGCAATTTTTTTATTCCAAACAGATGACACATCAACGGTTTTATCAATATCTTCAGTTTTATAGCCGGGCGGGAAATAGACAAAATAATTTCTTGTTCCAACGCTTTGAAGACGATCGACACAGTTGTACCAAATTTCTTTTATGGTCGGGCTTTTTCGGTAAACATATGTTGAAATAAACGAAATAGCAATATGATCGAGGTGGCCCGAAACGCCATGATGTTCTACCGTCACAAAAAGAGAAGGTTTAAATTTATTCACCAAGTTCTGTATTTTCTCGGCGACCTTATGATAAAGATTGTTGCACAACTCGCCATCTTTAAAACCAAGAAAAAAAACATCTTTTATTCCCAAAATGGTGGCCGAAGCCCTCAGCTCTCTTTCACGGATATCAAATATATTTCCCTTAACTCCTGAGTGGTTTTCACCCGCCTCTCCCCTTGTTGCACAGACAAGGTAAACGTCATGAGTCTCTGAAAGAATGGCGAGAGTACCCGACGGACCAAATGCTTCATCATCCGGATGGGCGAAAATCGCAAATGCGATGGGTTTAACTGACATAAGTCGGGACGGCGAGACTTGAACTCGCGACCTTGCGACCCCCAGCCGCACGTTCTAGCCATCTGAACTACGTCCCGGATTTCTCAATTATACCTCACCCGAGCGTTGTATAATGTGGCAGATGAAAAACTATATTTTCACCAGCATTTTTATATTTGTTCTGATCATATTTCTGCCGCACATAATATTTGCATCACCAAATAATAAGGTTGGCATTTCACTTCTTCAACCGACAGATGAGGACATCAAAATGGCAAGCGAATTGGTAAACAGCAGTGGAGGAGATTATGGGTACGCTACGCTTGTCATACAGGAAAACGACAGGAGCGTTTCTAAATGGCAGGATGTTTTTGAAAAGCTACGGGAGGCCCACCTGATCCCCATTGTGCGGCTTGCCACCCAACCGGAAGGCGAAAATTGGCGCAGGCCCACCCTTAATGATGCGCCCTCTTGGGCTGAGTTTTTAAATGTCCTTAACTGGGTTACCGAAAAGCGCTATATTGTCCTTTTTAACGAACCCAACCATGGAAGCGAATGGGGAGGAGAGGTTGACGCAAAAAATTATCGGGAAGTAGCAGTTGCATTTGCCCAGAAGCTAAAAGAAAAAAACAAGGATTTTTTTATTATGTCAGCGGGCCTTGACGGAGCTGCTCCAAATGCTCTTCCCTTATACGAAGATGAAGAAGCCTTTCTAGCGGAGTTGTTTCAAAAAAACGACACCCCCCTTGAAAACGTTATTGATGGTTGGGCATCTCATTCGTATCCAAATCCGGGCTTTTCGGCAAGCCCGTGGGACGCGGGCAAAAAAAGCATTCGCGGATACGACTGGGAGCTCCAAACGATACAAAGCCTTGGCGTCTCAAAAAATTTTCCCGTATTTATTACGGAAACCGGATGGGTAAGTGATCGCCTCACCCGCGCAACAGTTGCCGCATATTACAAGCAGGCATTTGAAAATGTGTGGGGACCTGACCCACGGGTTATGGCAGTAACTCCGTTCGTTTTTAATTATCAAAGCGACCCGTTTTTAGGATTTTCCTGGAAGAAGCAAGGGGAGGAGTCATATTACGCCCAGTATTACTCCGTGTGGGAAATACCAAAAGTATTAGGAACCCCGGGAATCAGGGAAAGCGGAACCATCCAACAAGAGCTTCCGGCAGAGTTTGTTGCGGATTCAAGTTATCGTTTTTCCCTGCGCCTGCGAAATACCGGCCAGGCAATTTGGGATACCGAAGGGTCATATTCTCTTGGTTTTTCATCAACGGCCCCCTTTGAATATATATTCTCAGACATAAAAAACCTAAGGCCGTATCAAGATACTCAAATAACCTTATTTGTCAAAACAAAAAAAAGCAGCTCAGGAGACCATGTAACCACGATCCAACTAAAAAAAAGCGGTTCGCTTATTGCCCAAACCGACCCCTGGCACTTTACCATCCTTCCGCTTCCTTCTTTAAAAATATCATCGTCCCTTTTCCCAAAGCTTATTTCAAATTCGAAAAGCGCCGAAGTTCAGATATATGACGAGAAGGAGTGGTTGGCATATAAAAAAGCAGGGCTTTCTATGAATAAGGGACAGATTACGCTTGGAGAGGTTCAGAATATTATTCTGGGTAAAAAATATCGGGTGGTTTTATTAGTTCCCGGATATTTGCCTCGCCAAAACTTTACGGTGTTACGCAGGGGTGAAAATAAAACGTCACTTAGAGCGCTTCTTCCTTTTGACTTTAACAGTAATGGTGCGCTGGGGTGGGACGATCTTGGAGCACTTCTTCAGGCGCCTTCTAAACTGAAAATGCTTTTGCCTTAAGATACTCTACTCGCGCCGGGAGGTCTTGAGCATGAGTCAAATAACTGCCGACACAGAGGACATTAGGTCTTTGTTTTTTTGAAAAAACTTGTGGAATAGTTTCCTCATTAACTGACCCGTCAATAAATATTTGCCCCATATACCCTGCGTTTCTTAGCTGTTCAATTTTAATTAACGTTTGCTGAATAAAAGGGCTTCCCTGAAACCCAACGCGAACAGTCATAAGTTGGATAATAGGGAGAGAGCTCAGATTATAGTGGTCCATTGTTTCCCGGACATTGTCCTCCGAGTTAAGAACTGCCCCAAACGTAAAAGAAGAAAAAGTTGAAGCAAGAAGAAAATAATTTGGGGATAGATCTACATGCAGAAGAATATTTTGAACCTTTACCAACCCTTCTATCTCTTTTATCACTGCGATCTCTTTTTCATAATCGATAGCCATTACATGGAAATCGAGTATAAGTTGGTTTTGCAATTTTATCGGCAGTTTTTTGAGAGCACACAATACTGCGGCACCATCAAGGGTGGTATTGGGTGCAAATTTTCCATCAACAATGTCGATCTGGAACGTGTTGTAAAAAGGGGAAAGGCGCGTGAGTTGGTAAATCAGGCCCCCTTCCGTTGGCTCAAGAAGAGTGGGAACGATATGCATATTATTCTTTTTTTGTTTGATTTT
>PFLF01000054.1:15746-26875 GCA_002784505.1 Candidatus Roizmanbacteria bacterium CG_4_10_14_0_8_um_filter_39_9 | reverse complement strand
ATCCTTTAGGCGGACTTGGTGATATCCAAAAATTACAACAGCAGGCACAGAAGATGCAGGCGGCACTTCAACAGGAACAGGTAGTGATCGAAAAAAACGGAGTGGTTATTACCATGCGCGGAGATCAACAGATTATTGAAGTAACTGTTGACGGAGTAATAGAAAACAGAGTTGCGGAAGCGGTGAATGAGGCAGTGCGTAAAACACAGGAGCTTGCCGCACGCAAACTTATAGAGATCTCTCAACAAAAGTAATATAGGTAACTGTTATAATTGTTATAACGATTATAACTTTTATCCAAGCATATGTTGAAGCTATTTTCCGGCACCGCAAATCCGGGTCTGACCAAACAAATCAGTGAAAGCCTGAATATCCCCATTGCCAAATCTGAAGTTGTTCGGTTTGAAAATTCTGAAATCAGAGTCCGGATTGAGGAAGATGTCAAACATTCCGACTGCCTTGTTATCCAGCCAACTGCAAATCCGTCAGATACTCACCTTATGGAACTCTTTTTCTTCTGCGACGCTCTGCGCCGCCAGGAAGCAAAAAAAGTAATAGCAGTCATTCCCTATTTTGGATATGCCCGGCAGGATATCCAACATAGGCCGGGAGAATGCGTTTCCGCAAACGTTATCATCCGCTTTCTTGAGTCAATCGGTTTGTATAAGGTATATGTGGTTAATCTACACGATGAAGCAACCGAAGGAGTATTTTCTATTCCGTTTAAAAATATCAATGCGTTTCCCATTCTTGCTACTGAAATAAAAAAATATATTGGAGATGTTTCGGTTGAAAAAGTGGCGGTGGTATCCCCGGATCATGGGGGAGTTGAACGGGCGCGAAAATTTAGCGATGTGCTGTTTGATAATGCAGACCATACCATTGCCGTCGTTGAGAAAAAAAGAGATATGCAACACATCCATCAAAGTGTTGCGCTGGATCTATACGGAGATGTAAAAAGAAAAACAGCCATATTGGTTGATGATGTAATTACTTCGGGGGGTACACTTATGCATGCAGCACAGCTTTGTTTAGATCACGGAGCAACGCGGGTAATAACTGCAGTTGTTCATCATGACTTCGGACCAAAGGCGCCGAACGAGCTCCAAGCATCTCCCATTGAAAAAATATTCACAACAAATACGGTCCTCCTTAAAGAGGAGCAGAAATTTGAAAAATTGGTTGAAGTTTCGGTTGCCCCCCTCATCGCTGAAGAACTCAAGCATTTAGTATAATCTTCATCTCGAAATGACCGTTGTGACAATATATGTTCTAAGTACTATCATTCTTAGAGCCTCATAAAGAGAAAAAGTACACCTCCGAAGTGTACAGGGTTTATAGTATGCTCTAGAAGTCCATTTAAATCTACCACATACAATTTTTAGATTAACTCCAGTTGAAATATATAGACCTATAGTGTATAATTCACCTATGTCATCATTAGCACATGAAACAGCAAAAATAACGCAAACTGCTGCGCTGGCTTCGCTCCTGAAAACCTCAGAAAGTGGACAATATCTGCAAAAAGTATTTCCTGGACAGGTTGTCTCATCGTTTAATGAAGAAGGGGATCCAATAACTCGAATTAGTGGTCCAAGACACGAAGGAAATTTAGCCATTGTGTTTGATCAAAAAGAAATCACTCGACCGATAGAAATTAGGTACGCAATTCCAGTATACGACGACCATACACAAATAGGAGAAAGAGAGGTGTCAGTGACAAGTAGCTGTGTGCACATGCATACAAAAGTTGATAGGAAAGTGGGCGAAGCAAATCACTTGAATACTGAGGGATACTGGACAATCAGAAAAGAGGATGACGGAAGTCATAGAATTGATGCGGCGCTTCCCTACGTTTATAGTTCGGGTGTTGCAACTCATGACGATTTTTGAAAGTAATTGAAATACATGATGGAAAATCATCCAAATCCAAATTATCAAACGAACAAGTGCAAGCTTTAAAACAACATGGTTTTGATTTAAAATTTCTAGCAGTTATGGAGACGCTTGGAAATTCGCAAGGAACAATGAAAACGGTAAGAAAAATGGGTAAATCACTAATGGTTGCACTACTTGCTGATCTAGTAGGAGTATCGGCAAAAATCATTGAGGATAACCACCTGCTCGAAAATCCGACTACACAAAATACTATTTTTACTTTAATAGTCTCGGCGCTTGTTTTATCACTAGCTTCCATAAAAAAAGCTGCCACAAATCACTCGATTCTGACTCCCGATAGCGAAGGGTGGCAAGCAAATTTTACGCGAAAGCATAAAAACCTTGGATTGTATGTCCAAACACTTCTTACAAATTTATTTGTTGCTCCATTTGAGGACCTTCGATTACAGCATGGTGCAAAAACAGGAAAATAAAATTGAATATCGGTTATTGAACATGGAACATTGAAAATTGAGAATTAATAGTCTCTTCTTCCCTCAATCGCTTTCCCTAATGTGCCGTAGTCAGCGTACTCAAGATTGGCGCCCATTGGTAGTCCATATGCAAGTCGCGTAATTTTAAATTTCAATCCTCCATCCTCTTCCTTCAGCCGTTCCAGTTGCTTTTTGATGTACATCGCCGTCGCTTCTCCCTCCATATCCGGATTTGTCGCCAAAATGATTTCTTTTAGAGAACTCGTTAACCCTTTAACTCTGGTTAACAAGTGATTGATGTATATCTCATCTGGGCCCACACTGTTTAAGGGATCAATTTTCCCGTGAAGTACGTGATAAAGTCCGTTGTAAATATTACCCGTCTCAAAGGAGAGTAGGTCAAGAACGGTCTCAACTACCGTTATGGTTGAAATATCTTTGCGGTTATCCATGCAGATGCTGCACAGTTCATCCTCGGTAAGATTGAGGCATTGTTTACAGAGCTTCGTACGCTTTTTTAATTCGCGAACTGCCTCGCCAAAAGCTTGAAGTTCAACTTCAGGCATCCGAAGTAAATACATTGCAAGACGGTTGGCAGTTTTTTCGCCAATTCCCGGCAGTCGCTCCAAAAAAAGCGCTATTTGTTTTAAACTTGCAGGAAGTGTAGCCATGAGGTTTGATTATATCTCAATTACTTCGACGATTACCAGAGGTCGCCTTCCGGTTTTTTCAAAGTAAAATTTTTCAAGAACGTCAATGATGTGGCGCTTTAATCTTCCTGAGTCGAGAACCTGATCGCCTCCACGCGGCTTCATCTCTGATTCAATCAGTTTCATACTGGCATCAAATATCTGCACCCCTAATTTTTCAAAAATAAACCCGCGTGACAAAATTTTCGGTCTGGCAACAAGATGAACTTGCCGGTCAACCGGTAAAACAGCAATAACAATCCCTTCGGACGATAGTGTTTTTCGATCCCGAAGAACCATATTTCCGACGTCTCCAACTCCATATGCATCTACATAAATGTTTTTTGTTTCAATAATGGGACCACGCTCTGCTTTTCCATTCATAAACCAGATGGTTTCTCCTTCATTCAGGGTGTAAATTGAATCCGAGCGAAAACCCAGATCTTCGGCCAATAGTTTATATTGGTGTTGATGGCGGACGGTTCCGCCGATGGGAATAAAATACTTTGGATTCGTAAAGCGCATAAGAAATTTAAGATCCTCCTGATTCCCGTGACCTGAGGCATGCAGTTCGTCCTGGACATCTGAATAAACTACATCAGCCCCCTGTGTTGACAGATCTTCGATAAGTGAGTAGACCTCACTTTCATTTCCCGGAATCGGATCTGAAGAAAGAATGACGCGGTCACCTGGCAAAATTCTAATATTTTTATTCATTTTATTTGCTAGTTTAGAAAGTGCAGATCCATATTGGCCCTGAGATCCCGCAACAATAAGACAAACTTTATTTGGAGGAAGTTTCATTACCTCTTCCTCTTTGCCGATGAGATTGGCGGGAATCGGAAGATAATTAATCGCTTGTGCAATGGTAGTATTTTCACGCATTGAACGGCCTAAAAATACGATTTTGCGGTTAAATTTAATTGCCACCTCCACACATTGGCGGATGCGCGAAATGTTTGAAGAAAAGGTGGTCATAAGAAACTTGCCCTTGGTTTTTCGCATGGTATCCTCAAACGTTTGGCCAACAATTGCCTCCGATAGGGTGAGACCTTCACGCTCAGCTCCCAAACAATCGGAAAGTAAACATAAAATACCATCATGACCTGCCTTGACAATTTCGTAAAAATCAGGAGGAAAGCCATAGAGAGGGGTGAGATCGAGTTTGAAATCCGGCCCGTGATAAATAGTGCCTAAAGGTGATTTGATAAGTAGGTGTGTCGGATCCGGGATAGAATGAGTCATGCGGATAAACTTAACCTTAAAATCACCGAAAGTATAGTCCTTATCATATGCAACCCTATTCACCTCAACTTTTGTTTCAATCTCTTTGAATTTATTTTCAATAAATGCGGCGGTAAGATTACTTGCATAGACCGGAGGACTCCCCAGATCCTTATAATGGTAGGGGAGAGCTGAAATGTGGTCTTCATGTCCGTGGGAAATTAATATCGCTCGGATCTTGTCGATCTTGTCTCTTAAATAGGTAATATCGGGTATAACGAAATCAACCCCTAACTCTTTTTCCAGAGGAAATCCAATTCCACAATCCACAATTAAAATGTCCTGCAAGACGTATTCATCCAGCGCCTCGGTTTTGACGTTTGAGCTTTGACTTTTGACATACAATTCATACACATACATGTTCTTGGTAACGCCAACAACACCGCCAAGTGGAATAAAACGAAGTTTATATTGCGCCATTATTGTTTATTTGATTTATAACTATTATAGTAATTATAACAGTTATAATTGTTATCTCTATGGTTTCTAAAAAAAAAGTAATAAAAAAACTGGAGACGGTTATGGATCCTGAACTTCATATCTCAATCGTCGATTTAGGATTGATCTATAAGGTCACATTTACCAGAAAAAAACTGAATATTGTCATGACCCTAACCACTATCGGATGCCCCTTATTCGGAACTATAGAAACTGAAATTAAAGAGGTACTTAAAGATTTAAAAATAGCTGAAAAGAATATTAATTTGGAGCTCACCTTTGAGCCCCCGTGGGATATGGAAAGGATGAGTCCGCGGGGAAGGGCAATGCTTGGAATTTAGATATTTAAATTTAGATTATTATGAATAAAGGTTCGTTTTGGGATGATACATTTGAAAAGGCTCTCGAGGCCGGCCAGTCGATGGCCAAAAGCAGTGCAAAACAGATTAAACAGACCTTCAGTCCGCTGCAGATGATAAAAAATGCATTGGGAGGCGGGGAAAGTAATCCTCAGTCCCCGATGGAGTCAAAAATGAAAGAAATGCAAGGGAAAAAAGAGATGGGCAACACGCCGCTTGACTTTTCAAAACTTCAGGAAAAATACCAGAACCAAGACAAAGCAAAGACGGATATGTTGAGACAGCGATTGTTTCAGATGGTAAAAGGGGGAGATGAAAAAATTATGATGGAAAAAAAGCAAAAAGAAGAGGAAGAAAAAAGACGTATCGCCTATGAAGAACATGAAAGGAAAAGGAATAAGCAAGATCAGCAACGAATGATGCAACAGTCCGGAAACGAGCCTCAAGGAAAAGAAAGACAAAGCGTACTAGCACCAAAGAAAAAGAAAAGAGCACAAAATCCGTCTCCCATCGAGATTAAACCTTCAACAGGTAAACAGTAAATCGGTTTTTTCTTCTTTTATTATCTTATAGTATTTGCATTATAGCCGTCCGTGAGGTACAATTACGGCTGCAATACTATGATAGAGGCCGCTGTCCCGTCACCAATTTTACAACAAAAAGAACATCATGCTCTTCCGGAGCATTCCTTGCCCCATCAGGAGGCTATTTTGCATGACACGATTCCTGAGGCGCATCCTATTATTGTTCACAAGCCCCAAGAATTTGAGGCGGCACTTCCTCAACCCTTGCCTGTGCCCATTCAGCCTAAAAAAGCCGACCTACTTCCCGAATTTGCATCATTTTTAACCGCAGTGCATCTAAATCCTGATAACCTTGATCCCGTTCCGATAGGCCAAGGAGCAAATCATGTGGTCTTCTCTTACAAAGAACCAGGGAAAGATGAACTGGTAGTTAAAATGCCAAAAGCAGGATCTGCAACTTCAATGGTTGCCGGAAAATATGAGGAAGATATCAGTATTAAGACAATTCAAAATGCCTTTCCGGGATATACATTACCCACTGATGTTCGTGAAGACAAGTCGAGCGGAAAGTATTGTGTTGTGCAAAAAATGGTAAAAGGGATACCGGTAACGAATCACAATAAAGACCCTAAGATTAGGAAACAGGTGGAAGAGATTGCACGCATGAACCGTGAGCTTATGAAACAACAGGGATTAAGTTTAGATTTTATCGGTATTCCCGGATTTAAGTCTTTTTTTAGACGGCAGTTGGCAAAATTATTTTTTAAACAAAAGGATTTTGAAGTTTCAAATCTGATTATTGATGAAAATGACGGCAAAGTATACATAATAGACTATGATTTTTTTCAGTTTCATAACACATCTCTCAAGAAAAAAATTATTTCCTCGGTAAGTTTTTTTACTAACCGCGTTATGATGAAGCGCTACTTTGGAGTTGATATCAAGGGGTGATGTGAAAAAATATGTCGGAGCGGCGGGACTTGAACCCACGACCTTAGCGTCCCGAACGCTATGTTCTACCATCTGAACTACGCTCCGACACATTTCTCTTAGATTTAGCTAATGCAACAATTCACATCAATATTATATAGCATAGTCCTTTGCAAGGTGTATGTCTTTAATTTGGTTATTCTTTGGTTTTTCTATACGTATCCACAGCTCTGACTTATTACTGACGTTCGCCAGCGGAATTAAATAAAAGGATTGGTGTGTTGCATCATATATCCCCATTGCATCAACGCCGCGATATTGATATTTATTTTGCCTTTTTTTAGGTCTATCAAGTTCTACTCGCAACATTCCTTTTTTTGGAGTAAGATACTTGATTTGTATACGCTGAAAGATAGTGTTTTTTTCAATAACAAGGTCACAGCTTGAGTTAGAATTTATTGGTTTATAAACCGTATAACCAAGTTTAAGTAGCCGAGAAGTAAACTCTAATTCCCCAATTAATCCTTTTATATGAGTTGAGTGCATATCGTTCAGTATATCAGACTTAACGGATACCAACCGAGCGATTGTATTCGCACAATACTATCTGTAGAATAGGAATATGGATTTCTCCTTACTGACCTACAATACACTTTTTAGTGATGCCGTTTCCGGACTTCAAAAAATCGTGTCTTCCCAACACCCCGACTTTCTCTGTCTTCAGGAGGTAGATACGACTGAGGAGACGTTTGAACGAATTGAAAAATTGGGATATAAGCTTGCAGACTATTCAAATGTCATCATCCAGTACGGCCATATTTTTGGGGTCGCAACATTCTATAACCCTGATAAGTTTGATTTTTCTGAGTCAAAGGTTATTTTTCTTCCGAAAGGAATGTTGGATATATTTGCCTATTTAGTACGCGTGTTTAAAACTGGAAAAAAAGCACGCACAATTCTTCGGACAGAGTTTCTCTGCAAAAAAAACAAAAAAAAACTTTCAATTTATAATATCCACCTAACCCCCTACGGGACAAACAGCATACGTACTAAGCAACTGCAAACGGCATTATTTGATGTTAGCCGTCAACTCCAGGACGAAGCAACGATCCTAACCGGAGATTTTAATTACCCCTACAACAGAAAAAAACTGGAGATGTTGATGAGTGAATATTCATTTAAGGAAGCAACAAACTCGATTCTATTTACCACCCTTGGCGCTACACCGCATTATACTTTTTTTGGTAAATTACTTATAAGTATTATTAGTAGAATATTAAAGCATAAATTAAAAAATGATTATATATTTTATAAAAATTGCATCTCAATTTTTGCTAAAAAACTTGATGTACCATACTCTGATCATTATCCCGTCTTTGCGGTTTTTAAATTGAAATAAAAATTTCTGCTGTATAATATATTGATATGAAACTGTTCAATTCCTTAACTCGTCAGATAGAAGAATTCAAAACAATTGTCCCGGACAATGTTTCATTGTATACTTGTGGTCCAACGGTATATGATTATACTCATATTGGACATATCCGTGCCTACGTATTTAACGACACGGTTCGAAGAATATTTGAATATATGGGATATCATGTACAACACGTAATGAATATTACCGATGTTGGGCATCTCTCAGATGACGGCGATCAGGGAGTAGACAAAATGGAAAAAGGGGCAGCTAAATATGGAAAAACCGTTTGGGATTTGGCAAAATACTATACTGAATTTTTCTTCACGTCGACGGACATGATGAATATACTTCGTCCAAACACTATTTGTAAAGCAACCGAACATATTTCGGAAATGATTGCGATTATTAAAACACTTATCCAAAAAGGCAACGCTTATGAAACGAAAGAAGCGGTCTATTTTGACATTTCCACGTTTAAAGACTATGGTAAATTGTCAGGTCAGAACATGGATGATAAAATAAAAGCGTCGCGGGATGAAGTCTATTCGGATCCTGAAAAAAAACATGCAGCAGATTTTTCATTATGGTTCAAACGTGTTGGAAAATTTAAAGATCATACCATGCACTGGGAAAGTCCATGGGGCGATGGTTTTCCTGGTTGGCACATCGAGTGCTCTGCCATGAGTATGAAATATTTGGGAAAAACTATTGATGTTCATACCGGTGGCATCGATCATATCCCGATACATCATGAAAATGAAATTGCACAGTCGGAAGCGGCAAGCGGTGTTCCATTTGTACACTATTGGATGCACTACCATTTTCTACAGGTTGAGGGACAAAAAATGAGTAAGAGTCTCGGCAATTTTTATACCATTAAGGATTTGGTAAAAAAAAGGATTTCACCTATGGCATTTCGACTTCTTCTTTTGCAATCACATTACCGGCAACCGATGAACTTTACGTGGGAAGCGGCCAAAGGAGCAGAGGAGGCGTTGAGCAGATTAAGAAATTTAATAATACAACTTAAAAATCAAAAAACAAAAATCAAAGGTGAAAGTCAAAAGGTAAAAATAAACGACTTTGATCATCGATTTAATGATGTCATCTCAAATGATTTGCAGACGCCCCAAGCAATCGCTATTATGTGGGAGATGGTGAAATCAGATCTTGATGCACCAAATAAATTAGAGCTGTTGTATAAATTTGACAACGTATTAGGGCTCAAACTGAGTGAAACAAAGACTGATACCGTCTCACAAGAGATTATTGACCTTGCAGAAAAGAGGAAAACTGCAAAGATATCAAAAAATTACGTACTTTCTGATTCCCTGCGAAAACAAATAGAAAATAAAGGATTTCTTATTGAGGATGTGAAGGATGGATATAAGATTAAGGTCAAAGGCTAAAATGTCCTACAAACCCAACCCTATCAAACAACTCTTTCATAACACTCGCCGCTTCCTTGCCATGTCGTGGCTCGCATATATGCCCGTCTTTCAAATTGCAATCACCGGATCACAGGGCAAAACAAACACAACTTCTACATTATTTTACATACTGTCTGCACTTGCTCCAACTGTCAGAACGGATATCGATCTAGATACTATTTATAACGTTCCAATTACCGCGCTGAAAATAAACCCTCAAACTAAATATGCCATATTTGAATTGGGAGTCGATCATGTAAATGAAATGAATAAACACTTGGAAATCGTTACACCGAAAATGGTAATTGTTACCGGTGTTTCACCCGTCCATGCCGATGCCGAACATCTCGGTTCGTTTCAAAATGTGATACATGAAAAACAAAAGCTGGTTGAATCACTTGATAGTACAGGAGTTGCGATATTAAACGGTGACGATGAAAATGCGCGGGGAATGGCGAGTCACACAAAAGCAAAAGTTATTTATTTCGGAAAGAATGAAAATAATGACATCCGCGCAACCGAAATATATCTTTCAACTTCCGGTACACAATTTTTCATTTCTTATAAAAAAGCTGAGGGGGAGTCCTTGTCGTTTATGGTCGAGCTTCCTCTTATCGGACTGCACCACGTATACAATGTCACGGCTTCCTTTGCAATATACCTATCTTTAGGGTTTACCGATATAAATCGGTTTAAATCCATTTTAAAAAATATGATGCCGCTTACCGGGAGGATGAGCATGGAAAAAGGACCGCTTGATACGCTTCTTCTTGACGATTCCCTTCGAGCAAATCCCGCCTCAACTGTGTCGGGGCTACAAACACTTTCTGAAATCGATTATAAGGAGGGTAGAAAAATCGCAATCCTTGCTGAGATGGGCGAACTTGAACATCCTGAAGAAGAACACAAAAAAATCGGGGAGCTTCTTAATAAATTGAAGGTTGATTTTGTCATTCTTATCGGGCCACTTCATAAAAATACATTTCAGGCTGCAATCTCGGGAGGCTTTTCGCAAGGCAACATTTTTTTATCAAAAAATGTAATTGATGCCGCCGAAATATTGAAAACATATGTCAAGAAAAATGATCTCATCTATTTAAAAGGTTCCCTTCTTCGAAAAATACGAAGGATAATTATGATACTCGAAGGAGTTAAAGTGGGTTGTGATATTGTGGTTTGTCCCTTCTATCACCTGTGCCCCGGATGCAAGTTTTTGGAAACAGGGTACAAACCCGCTTAATAATTTAATTTTGTCTTTTCTATCAATCGCCCATCTTCATAAACCATTCTGATTATTCCGGATTTTGGAATATATGAATCGTAAGTCATTAATCTATGAGTTTCATCGATAATATTCCCGGAGGCAAGAATATGATAGGTCATAATGGGGTCTCCGTGAGAGACGCAAACAATAGATCCACCCGAATGTTTCTCAAGAATTTTTTTTACAAATCGATCTACCCGATTATATAGGTGTTCCAGTGTTTCTCCCCCAAAATCGATGTGTGGTGGAAAAGCGAATGAGTCTCCGTATTTGGGAATAGTATCAGATACCGAAACACTTTGCCCCTGTAATGGCGTTTCAACCTCCTGAATACTTTTTGAAATATGTAAGGGTATCTGAAGCCGCTTTGCTAGTAGCTTTCCCGATTGTTTTGTTCGAAGAACAGGACTCGCATAAAC
>PFLF01000054.1:0-15728 GCA_002784505.1 Candidatus Roizmanbacteria bacterium CG_4_10_14_0_8_um_filter_39_9 | reverse complement strand
CAACAAAAGTGAGGCCACCTGCTCGATCTGGTTGCGACCCGTTTTAGAAAGGGGGAATCCAGGCAACCGACCGGGAAGAATTTGTTGGGGATTCACATAGTCTCCATGTCTCACAAAATAAATGGTTGTTTTCATACTTTTCTTTTCATGACCGCGGCCGAAGTAATAAATATTAAAAGTGCAATGCTTGCCATAGCGGCTCCGTATAAAAATGTGCTGTGTGACCCGAACTTCGTCCACAATGCTCCACCGATAAAGGAAGCAAGAAATTGACAGATCGCGGTTCCTGTTTGATAGACTCCAAAGTATGTCCCTGACTCCCGCTCCGTGATAAACTCGGCAATATAAGCTTTTGATACGCCATCGGTAAAGGCAACATATATGCCATATATGGGAAATAATACCCAGACAAACAACGGATTGTTGATGAGACCAAATGCAAAGTAGACACATGCAAATATGCCAAGTCCAATCGCAAATACTTTTCGTGCCCCAATCTTATCAGCCAACTGTCCACCCGGAGTTGAAACAACAGTTTGTACGATGTTGTATAGTACATAAGCCAAAACAGTAAAAGTAGTGGTAAGTCCCAACTCTTTTGAACGAAGAATCAAAAATGCATCAGCACTATTACCTACCGCAAAAATCATACTTATGATAAAAAATAATTTAAGGTGAGGATTGATTTCTTTCCAAGAAATATGGATGCGCTTTTTTACCTCTTCAGGAGGTTGGTTTTTTTCTTTCACGAAAATCATAAGAAGTATAACGCCGATGAACGCCGGAACAAATGCAATCATAAACGTCATGCGCATATTTTCATTGAGGACAGTCATTAGAAAAAGCGCAAGCAGTGGGCCGATAACAGCGCCAAGCGAGTCGGTTGCCCGATGAAATCCAAATATAAATCCCTTGTTGTTCTTGGTAGTGTTTTGAAGAAGTAATGCGTCTCGTGCTGAGGTACGGATGCCTTTTCCCATTCGATCAATAAACCGAGCAAACAAAACAAATGGCCACCCCATGGCAACTGCAATTAATAATTTTGAAACTGCACCGAAGCCATACCCAAAAACAACAAAGACTTTCCGTTTATGGATTTTATCAGACCAGTATCCAGATATAAATTTCAAAAGACTTGCCGTCGCCTCAGCTACACCCTCAATAAGTCCAACAATCGCAACAGGCGCATTCAGAACTGAGGTGAGAAATAAGGGAACGATCGGATAGATCATTTCCGATGCGATGTCATTGAACAGACTTACCAAACTTAAATACAAAACATTTTTTGGGATGGATGATTTTTTATCAGGTTTCATACTGTTTTATTATAATACACAATCTCCCCATGTACACCTACGCGGTGTACCATTGGCTCATATTGCCTTTGATTTTTAGTCAAAAAATTTATATAATAGATCCCGATGCGTACCAAGGGACAAATTGAAGATGAACTGGCCAAAGAATTTACTAAGTTCTACGTCAAGAAATTAAAGACCGGACCAAAACAAGCAAAAGTGTATATAGTTGATGATATGATTTTGGTTCGTTTGAAAGGAGATCTGCACCCATACGAAGAAATATTGTTATCTAGAGGCAAACATGGTATTGAACTTGTTAAACAGATTCGTGAACATATTCACGAGACGGTAATTGATGAAACGAAAAAAATTATTCATGATGTCACCAAAATGAAAGTAACCAGCTTTCATAGTGACAGTAGTACTAGAACGGGAGAGCGATTTGAGATATTTATACTGGATCGCAACTTTGAAAAAACATTATAAAAATGAGGGGGAGATAAAACGGTTTCGTATATCAGTTTGTTTTTTACTCTTTTTTTCTTCGGCAGTCAGGATACACAACTCAAATAATTCTTCATGAGTTTGGTTTCCCTGAAAGCCTCTTGAATACCTAGGTTGAACTCTATGGATACGTATCTTTGGAAGCTTTTTGCCTATGGATTTTTAGTGGTAAATACTATTTGTCTTCTCGTGCTTTTTGAACTTCTTATTTTCAAAAAACCATACATCAGTCTGTTTCTTATTCTTTTTGCACTCTTAGTCCTTTTAAACAAACGATTGTTTTCTTCCTCAAAAAAGCTTTCCCGAGGCACCGTATCCGGAGAGGCACCTCGGGATAACATATCGATTAAGAAAACAATTTTGTACTGATATACCTGTCTCCACGATCCGGAAAAACGGTAACGATTATTCCTTTTGTAATATTTTTACTCGTCTCGATTGCTCCCCAAAGTGCGGCCCCTGATGATATGCCAACTGAAATTCCTTTTCGTTTTGTTATATCTCGTGCATACTCAAACGCCAGTCCGTCCTCAGGAATTAATAGCTTACGATCAAGCTTACTTTCTGAGTAGATCGCAGGTGTATAAGCGTTCATATTTCGAAGCCCTTGTATTTTTGACCCGGCTATTGGTTCAATACCAACAATTTGAATTGTTGAGCGAACCTCTTTTAGTTTTTTTCCAGCGCCCATAAGCGTTCCTCCCGTTCCCATACCTGCAACAAAGTGAGTAACTTCAGGAATATCTTTTACTATCTCATTTCCTGTCGTTTTATAGTGGGCAAAGACGTTTTCCTCGTTACTGAATTGATCCAGTGAATAGTATTTTTTGTGGCTTTCAGTAATCATATTTCTTGCAACCTCTATCGCATAATTTGTTCCTTTTGAACCGTCCGTCAACAATATTTGAGCTCCAAATGCTGAAAGTAATTTTCGTCGTTCTATACTAACGCTTTCAGGCATTACCGCTAGGAAGGGTATATGCATACTGGTTGTAATCATTGCAATCCCGATACCCGTATTCCCGCTTGTTGCCTCGATTAATGTCTTATCGTTCATTAATTTTTTGTTAATGATCGCCTTTCGTATCATGGAGAGGGCGATCCTATCTTTAACAGATCCCCCGGGATTTGTGCCCTCTAGTTTTGCGAAAATTTTAACTTCAGGTTTATACGAATATCCGGTAATCTCAATCAGGGGAGTATTTCCGATGGTGTCGAGAATAGTATTGTATTTCATAGTATTAAATTAATAGAGATAATGGAATTATTAAATCTTCTGGTCTACCAGGAATTATATGTTTTGATGTTTTTGGTTTTAACAGTTTCCCTGAAAGTCCAGCCGCAAGAACGTCCTTTTTTGAAACCGGTCTCGCTTGGTCCCAAAATGAAACTGTTATGCTGGGATTTGTATAGTCAACAGAGATATACCGGAGAAGAGGACATTCCTAAAAGTTTAAGAACATTAAAGCGATGATGCCCATCAAGAATTATCAGGGTGTTTTTATCTACGATGAGTGGGGCACTAATATATCCGTCATTTTTTATTTTTTGATACAACTCGTCGAGATGACCGGGTATAATCTGCTCGTGCTCTTTCAATAATTTATTATTAATAATGGAAATGTGTTTCATACGTTTTGTCAATTTATTAAAAAAACCTCCCGTTTCGTCGGAAGGTTTAGAGTTTGATTTTTAATTTAACTTCAACAGATAAACCTCCCCGTAAGATAGGAGGTACAGCAACTTAATTTAAAATTATTTCTTTTATAAATCATTAAATGAAGTATAGCATACCCGATAAAAAATAACGTTAAATTTTGATATAATATTGATATGTCCACCATAAAACCTCAAACATTAAAGGGATTTCGAGATTTTTTACCTGACGATATGAGGATTCGTACAAAAGTAATTGAAACGTTTAAGAGAATTTTTGAAAAATACGGGTATGAACCCCTGGAGACCCCCACGCTTGAGTATGCCAACATTTTGATGGGAAAATACGGGGAAGAAGCTGAAAAATTGATTTATAACTTTGAAGATCGAGGGGGACGAAAAGTTGCCATGAAATACGATCTGACTGTACCAACATGCCGCGTCATGGCGCAGTATGGAGATAAACTACCCCTGCCGTTTAAACGGTATCAGATTCAGCCGGTATGGCGTGCTGACAACACTCAAAAGGGAAGATTTCGAGAGTTTTATCAGTGTGATGCAGATACCTTTGGCACAACGTCAATGATCGCCGATGCAGAATTTATCCAGATGGGTCTTGAAATATTGAACGAATTAAAATTTACAAACGTCGTGGCGAGAATAAATAACCGGAAATTCATTGATGGATTGACTAAATATGCGGGAGCAAACAACGACCAGTTTTATGCTATCTGTGTCGCAGTTGATAAGTTCGAAAAGATCGGCGCAGATGGAGTAGTTGCCGAAATGGAAAAAAGAAATTTGAGTAATGAAATAATTAACAAAATTATGTCGGTTGTTTCTCTATCCGGAACCTCGGACGAATTGGTAGGCAAACTCAAAAAAATGATGGCAAAAATTCCTGAAGCTATGGAAGGATTAAAGGAGCTCGAAGAGCTTTTTTCTTTTCTCAAAGCGGGCGAAGTTCCGGAAGATAAATATCAATTTGATTTATCGATAATTCGCGGACTATCGTATTATACGGGGCCTGTTTGGGAGTTTGCCGTGAAAGACGGTGGTGTCGGATCAGTTGCAGGGTGCGGAAGATATGACAAATTGGTCGGCATGTATCTCGGACGCGATATTCCGGCAACGGGAGGGTCATTTGGTATAGAGCGAATCATTGAGATTGTGAAGGATCGATCGCTTCTTACTCAGAGCGTTTCTAAACAATGCTTAGTAAGTATTTTCGGGCCTTCTGAGGCCCTCGAATCAATTCGCATTGCATCTTTATTACGAAAACAAAATATTCAAACGGTACTATACCCTGATGCAAATGTGAAGCTTGATAAACAACTAAAATATGCAAATAAAATGGGTATTGAATTGGTGATCATCATTGGCCCTGAGGAAATAAAGAACAAAACAGTCAAATTAAAAAACATGAAAACTGGTGAACAGGAAACAATAAAAATTACCAACCTTCCAAATTCGTTAATCCATTAATCCGCAATTCGTAACTATGACTAT
This sequence comes from Candidatus Roizmanbacteria bacterium CG_4_10_14_0_8_um_filter_39_9, assembly GCA_002784505.1. Classification (GTDB taxonomy): domain Bacteria; phylum Patescibacteriota; class Microgenomatia; order UBA1406; family GWC2-37-13; genus YC2-FULL-38-9. Next base: position 10,761 of record PFLF01000054.1, on the reverse strand, counting down.
TAATCCCAACATCGCAATCATCGAAGCTCTCCCCGGAGTAGGAGGGGATGAGTCAAAACTTTGGATGCAGGAGCTTATTATGTCATATCTAAAATTTGCTCAAAAACACGCGTTCAAAGTTACCTATTTGGACGATAATACCGTAAAAATGAATGGAGAGAAAGCATATGAAATGTTTAAAAACGAAACCGGTGTGCATCGGGTCCAACGCACTCCCGCAACCGAACGAAAAGGGCGGATTCACACTTCAACCTGCGTAATCGTTGTACTTCCACAAATACTTGAGTCAGATGTGCGGATTAACCCGTCTGACATTGAATGGCAGTTCTTCCGAGCAGGCGGGCATGGAGGACAAAATGTGAATAAAGTATCAACGGCGGTACGGCTCACCCACAAGCCATCAGGGATTGTAACAACTGCAAGTCGTGAGCGTGAGCAAGGAGCCAACCGCAAAATAGCCATGGATTTACTCATGGGTAAACTCTACCAGTTGGAAGAAGAAAAGAAAAAGGGAGTTATGCAGTCGTTTGTCCGTAATATAGGCACGGGAGAGCGTTCTGACAAGATCCGGACCTACAATTTCCCCCAGAACCGTTTGACGGATCACCGAATAAACAGGAGTTTTCATAATTTGGAAGATGTTGTAGAACAGGGGAAATGGGATAAGGTGTTTGGATTGTCCTAACCATCTAAAGTCAATTTGTATTTTGATTGGCACTCTATAGTTATCTCTGCTAAATATTATCTTTATCTTATCATAGAAGGCCATGATAAGATTATTGTTCAACTAAGTTGGTATATTTTATGAAAAAATCGCCATTTGACGTGTTTCGATACCGAGATTTTGCCATCATGTGGTGGGGTGTATTTATTGCGCAAATTGGATTTGAAATGCAGATGGTTGCCATCAACTGGGAAATGTATTCAATGACGGGCTCAGCGCTATCTTTGGGCATTATTGGTCTTATGCGGTTTGCACCTGTTTTTCTTTTTTCACTTATTTCCGGTATGTGTGCCGATATGTTCAGTAAGAAAAAAATCATGTTTATTTCTCAGTTTTTCATGATGCTCAGTTCGGGACTCCTTTTTTATCTTACTATTACTCATGCACTAACACCGGTCCTTGTATTTGGTATTATTCTTATCTACTCAACAGCTCTCGTATTTGTTGGACCATCACGCCAGTCTATGATTCCCCATCTTGTGCCGCGCCCTCACTTCATGCAGGCTGTCGCACTCAATGCAATGCTGTGGCAGACCGCGCAAATTATTGGACCTGCAGTTTCCGGGTTTATTATCGGTTCCTTTGGGGTTGCGCCTATTTTTGCAATAAGCATGTGTTCGTTTGCAGCCATAAATATAGCACTCCTTCTCATCAAACCTATTCCCAACATGACACATGCATCTTCAGAATTTAGCTTAAGTGCAATAAAAATAGGTATGAGATTTGTTAAACGTACGCCGCTTATTTGGAGCACTATGTTTCTTGATTTTTTTGCATCTTTTTTTGCATCGTCTATGACTCTTATGCCTATTTTTGCAAAAAACATTTTGCATGGAGGACCACAGACTTTAGGGTTGCTTTATGCAGCTCCGTCATTTGGTGCAATTGCGGCGGGATTGCTGTTTTCCTCACTTGGTAACGTAAAGAGACAGGGAAAAATTTTAGTTGTTTCTGTTCTTATTTATGGGTTTGCCACTATCGCTTTTGGCCTTTCACGCAGTCTTCCTCTCTCCTTATTTATATTATTATTTTCCGGGGTAGGGGATGCGTTAAGTGGTATCATCCGAAATACAGTCCGACAAATGATGACTCCCGACCATCTCAGAGGGAGAATGAATTCAATAATGATGATATTCTACCTTGGCGGACCACAACTCGGCGAGGTTGAGGCAGGTATCGCAGCATCACTTCTGGGTACGCCATTATCCGTTGTCTTTGGCGGAGTCGGAACAATTTTTATGACAATCTTGATGATCAAAAAGGTCCCACAACTTCTTTCATACGACAGCCATGAGGATATTAGACTTTACAATAATAAAGTTTGATGTATAATGTATATTCATCCTATGAAAGCTAAAACACATCCCCCATTTTTTTCAGACGCCCGGGTATCCTGTGCATGTGGAAACAAATTTGTAACGGGGTCAACCAAGCAGGAAATAAAGGTCGATGTCTGTAATAAATGTCACCCTCTTTATACCGGAGAGCATCGTTTTGTCGATACCAAGGGTAAAGTCGAAAAATTCCGGAAAAAACAAGAGCTTGCACGCGAAATGCAGAAAAAACTATCATCAAGCAAAGCACGAAAAGAAAATAAATCAGAGAAAAAAACCAAATCACTTCGCGAACTCCTTGCAGAAGGATAAACTTAGTGGTATACTATATAATTATTCACCAAGACCTTAAGTTTACCCCGCGAAGCGTTTCGCAAAGTGGGGTTTTAAAATAATTTTTAGCATTTCTTAAGCGAGATCCTCCGAATCGGAGGACAAGTGAAACACCTATGGCAAGCTCAAAAAAACAGCTTCAGCTTGATTCTATTACATCATTTCTCAATACATCGGCGAACTTTGTTCTGGTCCGATTTGAGAGAACAACTCATGGATCGTTTGAGAAATTAAGAAAAGAACTTCGTAAAAGTAATGCAAAAATGATGGTTGTTAAAAACACCATTCTTCAAAAATCTGTTAATAAACTCGCTTCAGAAAAAAAATCCGCCCATTTGCGATCCCTTCAAAAATTTACCAAGACTCTTAAAGATAATACCGCCGTAATCGGACTGGGACAGGACTGGAGCGATGCGATAAAAGTTTTCCATACCTTTACGAAGACCAATGCAAATGTAACTTTTAAGGTCGGATCACTTGATACAACAACATATGGAGCTGATGATTTGCTTATGATCTCAAAATTGCCTGGTAAATCCGAACTAATCGGCAAGATCATCGGGAGTATGAAGGCGCCCACCGCATCACTTACCCGTGCTCTGACCTACAATGCACAACAATTCGTATATCTGTTGAATACAATGGCTAAAAAGGCATAAATACCGTTATTATTTTTCCACACCATGAAAGGAAGGTGATATATAGTGACAGAATTATCAGACAAACTTAATAAAATTGCAAAAGAAATCGAAGGACTGACCGTTCTTGAAATGGCAGATCTTTCAAAATATTTAGAAGAGAAGTTTGGCGTTTCAGCAATGCCAATGATGGCACAAGCAGCACCAGCAGCCGGAGCAGCACCAGCGGAGGAAAAAACATCCTTTACTGTTATGTTAACCGAGGCCGGGGCAAACAAACTTGCAGTTATCAAGGCAGTTCGTGAAGTTCAACCGACTTTAGGCCTTATGGATGCTAAAAAGCTTGTTGAATCAGCACCTCAAGAATTACTTAAAGACGCAAAGAAAGAAGACGCAGAAGCAGCAAAAGCAAAAATAGTCGCAGCAGGAGGGAAGGCAGAATTAAAGTGATTTCCAAAGTGATCCCCTTAAAATCCACAAGAAATTAAGGGGATTTTGTTTTGATACAGTAATACATCTTTACGAACTCGAAATTGTAAGCTATAATGAATCCTTATGCCAAATCAATCAGACTATAACGCTCAGTCAATTGTCGTTCTTGAGGGACTCGAACCGGTTCGGAAACGCCCGGGAATGTATATTGGAACAACTTCTCAAGCGGGAGTTAATCACTGCCTTAACGAAATTATTGATAACTCAATTGACGAAGCCCTAGCTGGTTTTGCAACGAAAGCTCATATCATTATCGAGCCGACCGGGTACTTCACCGTTTTTGATGATGGACGAGGAATCCCGGTTGATGTGGTCCCAAAGTATAAAGTATCAGCTCTTGAGCTGGTTATGACCAGATTGCATGCAGGAGGTAAATTTAATCAGGGAGCATACAAAATCTCCGGAGGTCTTCATGGAGTAGGAGCTTCGGTCGTGAACGCACTTTCCGATCATTTTATCGTCGAAGTAAAACAAAATAATAAATTCTACCGACAGGAATATAAACGCGGCAAACCGCTCGCAAAAGTGGCACAAGTTAAGTCTTCTATTCTTGGATTTCCCTATGCACAAGGAACCGCTGTCTCCTTTTTTCCTGATAAGAGTATCTTTACTGAAACTATTGAGATCAATTATTTACAACTGAAAAAACAATTAAAGGAACGCGCCTACCTCATCAAAAATGTATTTTTCAAAATTGAAAACCGAAAAACCCTAGATCATACCGCCTTTTTCTTTGATGGAGGAATTATGTCACTTCTTAACGATCTTAACCGTGGCAAAAAAACATTCCACGAACCAATTTATATACAAAAAAATAACGGAGACAAAGAAGTTGAAGTTGCCATCCAATATAATGATTCCCTGAATGAAAATGTTTACTCATTTGTAAATGTCATCAACACCCAAGAAGGCGGAACTCATTTGACCGGATTTAGAATTGCCCTTACAAAGGCTATTAACACATACGCAAAACGTGAGCTTTCAGAAAAGGATACGGGCGATCCGCTTACCGGGGAAGATGTGAAAGAAGGACTTACCGCAATCGTATATGTAAAAATGCCGTCCACTAATTTACAGTTTGAGGGACAGACAAAAACGAAATTAGGTAATTCTGAAGTTCAGGCTATTGTTCAGCAGGCGGTCGGTGAGTATCTCGATGTATACTTTGAAGAAAATCCGAAAGTTGCCCGTGAAATCTTAGGCAAAATTATGCTTGCCCAAAAAGCACGCCTTGCTGCAAAAGCCGCCAAAGAAGCGGTGCTTCGCAAGGGAGCTCTTGAAGGCGCGAGTCTTCCCGGAAAACTTGCAGACTGCTCGGAACGTGATCCTGTTAAGAGCGAATTATTTATTGTTGAGGGTAACTCGGCAGGAGGTACCGCAAAACAAGGAAGAAATCGAAGATTTCAAGCCATACTACCACTTCGCGGTAAGGTGTTAAATACTGAACGGGCATATCTTGACAAAGTGCTAGCATTTAAAGAAATTAAAGATCTGGTAATCGCTTTTGGTATGGGAATTGGAGAGACAATTGATTATAAAAAACTTCGCTACCATAAAGTTGTTATCATGACCGATGCAGACGTTGACGGAGAACATATTCGCACCCTTCTTCTCACTTTTTTCTTCCGTCACATGCCGTCGATTATCCAAAATGGACACCTTTTTATTGCGCAACCTCCTCTTTTTAAAATTCAACAAGGAAAAAAAATTCAGTACGCATATGCGGAGGATGAAAAAGAAAAAATGGTAAAAAGTTTAGGTAAGTTGATAACAGCCCCCATCAGTGTCCAAAGATATAAAGGTCTGGGGGAGATGAACCCTGAGCAGTTGTGGGAGACAACGATGAATCCTGAAAATAGAATTTTAAAACAAGTGACTATTGATGATATGCAGGAGAGTGATCATGTGTTTGCAATGCTTATGGGTGATGAGGTCCCCCCAAGAAAAAAATTTATTGTAACACACGCCAAAATGGCGAATTTGGATTTATAATTTTTTTAATTTGTATGGATATTAAAAAATTGTCTGTCGGAAAAAACCCACCCGATGAAGTAAACGTTGTTATTGAAATTCCCCAAGGATCACCGATCAAATATGAAATGGATAAAGAATCGGGATTTATGAAGGTTGACCGATTCGCATTTACGACCATGGTCTACCCCTTTAACTATGGATTCGTCCCGAACACTCATGCCGAGGATGGAGATCCGGTCGATGTACTTGTTATATCAACCTATCCTGTACACCCGGGGGCATATATTGCATGCCGGCCTATTGGGATGCTTGAGATGGAAGATGAAGAAGGAATTGACACAAAAATTTTGGCAGTTCCTACAAAAAAGGTCGATCCTTTTTTTGCTGATGTTGAAGATATTGAGGATCTCAATGAAACCGTAAAGAAAAAAGTACAGCATTTTTTCAATCATTATAAGGAACTTGAAGTAAATAAATGGGTAAAAACAAAGAACTTTTTACCAAAAAAGAAGGCTCTTGAAGTAATTAAAAAAGGATTAAAATGAAACCTTTTAACCCGTTAACTCGTTAACTATATATGACAGACACAGAACACCCGGAAGTAAAAAAACCAGCTTCAGCAAATCAGATTACCACTGAAATTACGGTGGAAATGAAGAGAGCATATCTTGATTATGCAATGTCTGTTATCGTATCCCGTGCACTTCCTGACGTAAAAGACGGTCTTAAGCCGGTCCACCGACGTATTTTATATGCGATGCATAAATTGGGTCTTTCGTCCAGTGCTCATTTTTCAAAGTCGGCAAAAGTAGTGGGAGAGGTGTTAGGAAAATATCATCCCCACGGTGATTCCTCAGTCTATGAGGCGCTTGCTCGTATGGCTCAGGACTTTTCAATGAGGTACCCTCTGGTTAAAGGACAGGGAAATTTTGGATCAATCGACGGAGATCCTCCGGCTGCAATGCGTTACACAGAAGTAAAACTAAATAAAATCGCAGATGAGCTCATGTTTGATATCGATAAAGAGACTGTTAAGTGGACCGATAATTTTGATGCAACCCTTAAGGAGCCTGAGTTTCTCCCCGCAAAACTTCCTAACCTGCTTCTCATGGGAGCTGAGGGAATTGCGGTCGGAATGGCTACCAAAATTCCGCCTCACAATCTAAAAGAGATTGTGGATGCGATCTGCCTCATGATTGACAAATCAAAATTACAAAACGGGGATGTAAAGAAGGGTGAGTCAAATATGGGAAAGCCTCTTATGTTTGACGTGACGATTGATGACCTTTTGGAGCATGTTAAAGGCCCCGATTTTCCAACTTATGGAATAATATACGGAGCAAACGAAATTAAACAGGCCTACGTAACCGGCAAGGGAAAAGTGCTTATCCGTGCAAAAATTGAGGAAGAAGATCTGAAAAACGGAAGAACGGCAATTATCGTAAATGAGCTCCCATATCAGGTCAATAAGGCAAATCTTGTTGAAAAAATTGCACACCTCGCAATTGACAAACGGATTGTGGGTATTGCAGATTTACGAGATGAGTCGGACCGGGACGGAATCCGTGTGGTTATTGAATTAAAGCGGGACGCCCAATATAAAAAAGTATTAAATAATTTGTTTAAGTTTACCGAACTTCAGACCTCGTTCCCCATAAACATGGTGGCACTCGTTGACGGCATTCCTCAGACACTTTCCTTAAAAACAATTCTTGAGCAATATCTGCGGCATCGTGTCAATATGGTAACAAAGAGAAGCGAGTTTGAACTTGCGGAGGCAAAAGCACGCGCACATATTCTTGAAGGGTATCTGATTGCACTTGATCACATTGATGAAGTGATTGCGATTATCAAGAAGTCAAAAGATGAACTTGAAGCAAAAACAAAACTGATGAAAAAGTTCGGACTTTCAGAGTTGCAAACGAAAGCAATACTTGATATGCAACTGCGACGTCTTACCGGACTGGAACGGTCTAAAATAGAGGATGAACTTAAAATGTTGCACGAAACAATTTCATATCTTGAAGCGCTCCTTAAGGATGTCTTCAAAATTTTAAAAGTCATTAAAGAAGAGCTTGTATATTTGAAAACAAAATATGGCGATGACCGCAGAACCCGTGTCATTAAATCAAGACCGGGTGAAATAACGGATGAACAACTTATTGAAAATAAAGAGGTGATTGTTGTCCTCACAAAGGAAGGGTATATTAAACAAGTTCCGCGTGAGACATTCCGCGTGCAAAATAGAGGTGGAAAGGGAGTATCCGGCATTGAAACAAAAGAGACGGACAACGTTTACAACATTTCAACAGCAATGACGCACGATTATATCCTCTTTTTCACCAATCAGGGCCGTATCTTTCAAAACAGAGTCTGGGATATCCCTCAAGGTTCCCGCATATCAAAAGGCAAGGCAATAGTAAATCTCCTTACCCTTCGACCGGAAGAAAAGGTAACATCGCTTTTAACCTATCAGCTTGGAGGAACGGTAGCTGTTCCAAATACCCAATCGGTCATTCCGTCGCTTTCCAAAAACTGTATCATTATGGCGACAAAAAAGGGCACGGTAAAGAAGACTTTGTTTGCGGACTTTGCAAATATCAGATCAAATGGTATTATCGCAATTAAGCTTGAAGAGGGTGATGAGCTCTTATGGGTCAAGATGACTGACGGCAATATGAATGTCATTCTGACCACAAAGCACGGAAAAGCTATCATTTTCAAGGAAGCTGAGGTTAGATCAACCGGACGTGCATCAATAGGCGTCAAGGGAATAGAAATTGCAGGCGATGATGAAGTGGCATCGTGCGATGTCTTTACCAACGCAGAATTCAAGAAGAACATTATAGTAATAGGTGAAAAAGGAATCGGTAAGAAGACAAATCTGTCTCTTTTCAAGGGTCAGCATCGAGGGGGGAAAGGAGTTAAGGTGGCCTCAGTTGATGATAAAATCGGTCAGATTATCTTTGTCCAGATTATCAATCCTCAAGATTCGACTGTTATTATAACCAGCATCCACGGACAAGTAGTTAAAATTCCGCTTACTGCCATTCCGCCCCGCTCAAGATCGGCTAAAGGGGTGATACTTATGCGTTTCTCGCAAAAGGGGGATAAGGTTGTAAGTGCGACCTTGGTTTGATATAATTACACAACTTGAGAAGAGAAGGCTCGAAACCTTCTTTTTTCACATTTATGGTTATTCCCTGTAAACAAATAGTTGCTGTTCTTGAAAAAAAGCTTAAAGGTCAGGTACTTGAGCTTAAAAAGAAAAAGAAAACTATTAAATTAGTGATTTTTCTTATTGGCGGAACACTCGAACAACTCCACTTTGCTAAGTCGAAACAGGCCATGGCCAAGCGATTAGGGGTAAAATGTGAGATTATTCATCTGAAAACAGTTCCTCCGTTTGAAAAATTTGCCCGCCTTATCAAACAAACATCACACAACCCGGAGACTTCAGGTATTGTAATCCAACAACCACTTCCTCCCCAACTTTCAACCGAAAGCTTATTTGATTTTATTGATATCCACAAAGAAGTGGAAGGACATCGAAAAAAAACACCTTTTTTCCCTTCACTTGGTATGAGTGTCCTCATGATTTGTAAATACCTTTACATCCACCCCAAAATTGATGAAAAACTATTTATTGACATGAAAAAAGATATTATGTACCTGAAGAAGATTTTCAAGCACAAAAAGATTGTCATTATAGGACGAGGAATGACAGGGGGACGCGCCATCGGTAAAACTCTTACGGAAACAAAAATAAATTTTGTGTCAACCAACTCACATACGCAGGACCCTCATGAATATTACAAAGAAGCAGATATTATCATATCGGCTGTCGGGAAAAAAATCTTAACTGCTGATGTGATTAAGCCAGGAGCGGTGCTCATTGGTGTCGGGATGCGAAAAGAAGGTAAAACAGTAAAAGGCGACTATGATGAGCGAGATATTAAAAACGTCACCTCCTATCACACCCCAACCCCCGGTGGAGTGGACCCCATCAGTACACTCTATCTCTTCAAAAATCTCATAGATGCAGTGTCCATGCAGTAATGAAACTCATCATAGTGACTGGTCAAACCGCGACAGGAAAAACAAACAAAGCTCTTGAACTTGCAGAAAAATATAATGGCGAACTCATAAACTGCGACTCACGACAAATTTACAAAGGACTCGATATAATTACAGGGAAAGACATACCCAAGTCGGTCGAAAGTCGATGGTCGCTAGTCGAAAGAATTGATGACTTCGACATTGGTTTTTACTCATTGCCAACGACCAACGACCAACGACCTGCCTGCCAGTTGGCAAGGCCCATTCCCATCTGGCTCTACGACATAGTTGATCCTCAGCAACATTTTTCATCCTTCGAATATGCACAGTGTGCCACTGCAGTAATAGGCGATATTCTTTCCCGAAAGAAAACGCCGATTCTTGTCGGGGGAACAGGATTTTATCTGCGCCATCTTTTGACCGATATGGCACAAAATAAGGTTGAGCCCGACTGGAATTTACGCGCGGAACTGTCACTTTTGACCCTCAATCAGCTCCAAGACAAATTGAAAAAAATTGACAAGGACGAATATGAGGGCTTAAATAACAGTGAAAAAAATAATCCACAACGACTGATCCGCCGAATCGAAATAACATCTGCACCAAAAGACCTTCAAACAGTAAAACAAACAAATAACGACAACTACCTTGCGAACCTACTCGGATTAAAATCTTTAGCTTTTGAATGGCGCTTTTTTTTCAAGGAACGTGAGGAACTTGAATTATTAATACGGAATCGGGTGCAAAACAGACTGGATGAAGGAGCGATCGACGAAGTAAAAAAACTTCTTGATAAAGGGTATCAAGAAAATGATCCGGGAATGAAGACAATCGGGTATCAACAGTTGATTGGAGTAGTGAAAGGAAAGTGCGATCTCGAAACGGCAGTAAATGAGTGGACTGTGCGCGAGCTACAGTATGCTAAACGCCAAAAAACCTATTTGAAAAAACTTGAACGCGACTTGTATATAGACAACCTCTCAGCCCAATAATTAGTTCGATGTATCGATACATCGAACTAGTTTTTCTTAAACATTTTTAAAAATGCCTCTTTGGGTATTTCAACACTCCCCACTGACTTCATTGTTTTTTTTCCTTCTTTTTGTTTCTCATGAAGTTTTCTCTTTCGTGAATAGTCTCCGCCTCCAACCATCTTTCCTTTATGCATCAGAACATTTTTTCGAAAGGGGGAGATTCGCTCTGATGC
>PFLF01000053.1 GCA_002784505.1 Candidatus Roizmanbacteria bacterium CG_4_10_14_0_8_um_filter_39_9 | reverse complement strand
CTGATTTGTTTGGGAAATATGCAGCAATTCCGTCGCCACCTTTTCCTGCCTCAACCGTAATAAAGGCCTCATCTATAATCATGTCCATATTATACTTTAATTCCTACTGATAAGGAGTGAATGGGGATTTAGACTGAAGAAATAACCTAATTATCTAAGAGTCAAATATTCTTTTCTTTAACCTTCCTGTGATCTTGAGGAATCCACCCCGGTTTAGAAGTTACCTTGACCCAGGTTTCAGATCCAGTCGCTTTATGTAGCTCCTCAGGCTGAATAGTACATGTTCCACCTTGCTTGAGATGAATCGTCGTGTCTCCTATCGTTAGATCTAGTGCGCCACGAAGCACTTCATAGGTCTCGGTAGTATTTGTGTGATAATGAGGAACAGATTCGTCAATTACCGCAACTGCAACGCTATAATCGGGATGAAGTGACGCGGGCTCAATTTCACACAAAATTTCGGTTAAGTTATCCTTGCTGTTAAGTAATATTTTCTTTCCCGGATATGTTTTTTTTAACTCGTCAATAACTTCATTAATTCTCATAGGTATAATTGTTATAATTATTATAACAGCTACAACAAATATTTTTCCAAAAATCGGTCTTTATAAGCCAGAAGTGTTTTGTATGCCATAAAGGGGAGTGTCTTTCCAAATTTCCATTCCACTTCATCCATTACTCGTGCCAGATAATCGATTTTATCTTTTCCAATTCCCCCTCGATAAATTTGATAGGGTTTTTTTCCAAGCCAAAATGAGTCATTAATAAGTTTTGCATGTTTTGCCTGCTCATAAAGTGCGGTCCCCGGAAAGAGCCACACCGCGCCGACTGTTCCTATTTCATCTGGTTTAACTTTACGTAAGAATTTTTTGGTTAACTTTCTATCTTGTGCCGTTTCTCCCGGAAGTCCATACATCATGAGTGCGTTTGTCCGAATCCCCGCCTGTTTGGTAATTCTAATGGCACGCATGTTATTTTCAAGCTCGGTCCTTTTATTTATGCGTTTTAACATCCCCGGAGATCCTGACTCAATTCCATAAGATAAAACATAAAATCCGGCCCGCTTCATGAATTTTAAAAGCTGAGGGTCCACTTTATCAGCCCGTGTTGTGCCATAAATTGCAATTTTAAGTTTCCGTCTGATAATTTCCTTGCAAAACGAAATCACCTCATCACGGCTTCCCGTTAGTGTGTCATCCTGAAAAACAAAATGCCGTGCCGTATATCTGTCATACAGCATCTGTATCTCATCAGCCACACATTTTCCACTTCGGTACCGATACCCTTTCCAGATCATCCAGCTTGAACAAAAAGTGCAGGCTCCCATACATCCGCGCGAAAATATCAGAGGAAAACGAACTTCATGGCTCAAATCTACGCCATTCTCAAATCCTGATCCCCGCGGAGGGTAGCGCGAAGGGTTAACTAAATCCCATGCAGGAAGGGGAATTGAGTCGATATCTTTGATCATTGATCTTATTTTATTTTCCACAATTTTTTTTCTTTTCCTCCATACTAAATTTCCAATAATCCGTAATTCGTAACCCACAACTAACTCATGTAAAGCTTCTTCCCCTTCTCCGCGAATAATATAATCTACTTCAGGATACGCAGTCATCATTTGTTTCCACATGATGGTCGGGTGCACATTGCCCATGACAGACTTTACTTTTGGAAAAATTTTTTTTGCTTCACGCACTACCCAAAGTCCTTGATGTCTTCCGGGAGTTAGTGCCGATACGCCGATGAGATCGGGCTTAAATGTTTTAATCCGGGAAATGACCGCATCTTCTCCATCAATCGCACCATCAATTACCTGAACTTGAGTGTTGTGTATTTTCCAGCGGAGATATGAGGCGAGGTATAAAATTCCCAGAGGGCTGGGCTTGTATCCCCCCTGGTCGACTTTTGGCGGATTAACCAGTAGCACTCTTCTAAATCTCATACATTTAATTATAACAAACAATTGAATCGGCAAATAATTCCTGTTAAAATGATCGGTATGACAAATAAAATTACGTATGATGACTCGCTCATGCGGGAAGTTAACCTAAGGCAACATGGGGTAACCGATAGTCAAATGAAGCAAATTGCAGATAAAACTCAAGTAATATATGATACGGTCCAAACAAAATTAGCGTCAGGGCAGCTTGATTTTACTGCGCTTCCAAAGGACATATCAATTGAGAAAAGTTGCAAAAAAATATGGGGCTTATACGCTGACAAATCAAAAAGATTGGTTGTTATTGGCATTGGTGCAGCAGATCAGGCTGCAAAAATGTTTTATAAAGCCTTCAGAAATAATTCAAGTAATAAAGTAGCGGTTGAGTTTGCCGGATTTTACACGGACCCGGATGAAATTGATAGATTAGTTAATTTTGTCAAAGGATTTGAAAAGGAAACGACGATAATAGTGCTGTCAAAAACCGGCACGACCGTCGAGCCCTTCAGTACATACCTCGCAATGAAATCTCACTTTAACTCTGTTCTCGGATCCTCATGGGCTTCGCATTTTCTCTGTGTCACAGATCCCAATGGCGGACTATTGTTAAAGGAGGCGCAGACAAATAACATCCACCTAATTCCAACATCAAAGACAGGGGACCGGTTTGCTCCTCTATCTTCTTTAGGAGTTTTGCCAAGTTGTATTTTAAATTTGAGAGTTGGTGAATTATTTAAGGGCGCAAACGACATGTTTGCTTATTGTGAAAATTCACCAAGCCAAGCAAATGTTGCATGGCGAATAGCACTTTACCAGCATTTGTATCAGGAATTATACGGCATATCTGTTTTCACCGTATTTACCTATATTTCACGACTTGAAGAATTTAACATGTGGCTTCGCCAATTGTGGGGTGAATCTTTAGGAAAAAATGACAGAGGGGTGCTGTTATTTCCCGCGATGGGTCCAAAAGATCAGCACTCAGTTTTACAGATGTTTAATGACGGCAAATGGCTCTCTACTTTTCTTTTTATTTCACAAAGGAATTTTGATACCAATGTGATTTTATCTGATGTGACTCTTGAAGACACTAAACACTTTGATCGGAAATCATTTAGTTTTATTACTCAGGCATCGCTACGTAATACAGAACTGACATTTAATAATTATAACCGTCCCTCAGCCAGTTTAGAAATTGAGAAGCTTGACGAATATACATTTGGCACACTTATTGCTTTATTTGAAATGGTGGTTGTTTATCTAGGAGCCCTCCTTTCGATTGAGAATGTTTTTAATCAACCGGGTGTTACCGAGAGTCGTGAGTTTATTGACGCCAGCATGAATCGCGCCGGGTCAGATGCCGCACTTCAAAAGCTAGTAAGCATAGAAAGCAAGATAAAAAGATCATCACTCAGCTTTCCCAATGGGTCAGGTGATTAATGCTCCGCCGTCAACAACCACCTGAGATCCTGTCATGTAAGATGACATGTCAGATGCCAGAAATAATACAACCTTTCCAATGTCATCAGGGTCACCCATGCGTTTCATGGGAAGTGTTGCCATAAATGCTTTTATCGCTTCCTCCGATGCGGGTGCTCCTGCGTTCATCTTGGCAACTCCTGGTGTTGCAATTCCTCCCGGTGCCACTGCGTTTACAGTTATGCCAAATGGAGCAAGCTCTAAAGCGACGTTTTTTGTAAATCCCCAAACTCCGTGTTTCGAAGCATCATAATGTGCAAGGCCTACCATAGAAGGATGAAGAGCGTCAATGGATGTGATGTTGATTATTCTGCCCATGCGGTTAGTTGCTTTCATGTGATCTGATACATGTTTTGTAGTTAAAAAAACGCCTTTTAGATTGACATTTAATACCTGCTCAAAGTTTGCAAGAGTCATGGATGCCAAAGGCATCATGGGAAAAATCCCGGCATTATTAACCATAATGTCGATTCCTCCAAACTCTTTAATCGTTTCATCAACTGCGCGTTTTACATCTTCTTCACTTGATACATCCGCCGTTACCGATTTGACGACGTATCCTTTGCCGATAAGCTCAGACACCGAAACATTCAATTCTTCCGGGGTTCTTCCAACCATCATTACCTTCGCGCCTGCTTCAGCTAATCGGTTTGTGATTCCATGGCCAATTCCAACCGCACCTCCCGTAACAAAAGCAACCTTACCCGTTAAATCAAGAAGTTTATTGTTTGAAATATACATAAATAAAATAAATGTGTAATAGGTATCATTATTACACAAAGTTAGTGGCTTTTACAAGAAGAAACTATCTTGAGAATATCCTTTTGAATTTGCAGGCGGAGATCCTCCAAAGACTTGAATTTAATATTATCTCTGATGAACTCGCCTATCTGAAACGTAATCTTCTTGTCGTATAAATTCCCCGTAAATCCAATAATATGTATTTCAAGTACACGATTTGTTTCATTTTTCACCAACCGTGGCCCATAAAATAAAGCGCCATCATATAACATACCGAGAACGTTTACTTTGCAGGAATATACTCCATTTTTAAATCCCGGGAGGATGATATTTGGATTAATGTTTACCGTTGGATATCCTAGTATTCTTCCTGTTTTATCTCCCTGCAGCACCGTTCCTCTATGCCAAACGTTGTTCATGATGAAGTGTGGTTACTTTATAAATCGATATAAGAACAAAGAATATGCCAATAATCTGTGTCCAGGATAACGTGTTATGAAAATATATATAATCAATAAGCACCGCTGATGCGGGCCAAACAAGCTCGCAGATTGCGGTAACCCTCCCTGATGTTTGACGAAGTCCAAAATAATATATAAGCTGTGCAACCATACCGGTCGATAGGGTAATCACAAGAATCGTTATCCATTGATTCTGAGTTATGGTTCCTAAACTTCCCATTTGCCCCAATATCCCCATAAACATAAGTGCAAAAATAGGTGCAGCGGCAAAACGGTAATATGTTCCCGTCTGAGAACTTACTTTATTTAAAATAATTTTGGAGAAAGAAGTCGTAGATCCCCACATTATCCCGGCAAGTAATGCTAAAACGGCAGCAATGATGGCATTGGCGTTCATATCTCCCATGAGTCCCAAGTCTTTGAAGGTTACATAATACGATGCAACAATCGCAAGGAGAGCCCAACCAATAAAATTTTTCGTTAACTTTTCCTTCAGTAAAACCGCAGCCATTATTATTGCCCAAATCGGTTGAAGCTGTTGGAGGAGAGCCACTACGGAGAACTGAATATAATTTACTTTGGCAAGCGCCGCGGTATAAAAAATTGTTCCGAGTGCCCCTGAAAACAATCCGATCACTCCCAATGCAATCCATTCTTTTTTTTGCATCATTACTGATTCTTTCACAACTTTCTTCAAGAGAAATGGTGTCATGATTATAAGTCCAATCATATGCTCAAGAAAGACAACGGTTGATGGGGGGAGTGAAAACAAGCTTCGGCGAAGTAGTCCATCGATGCTCCAGAGGAGGGCACCGATAATAATAAATAGGGGGCCAATTCGCTTTAAGTCTTTCATAGAAAAAAAGTATTTCCAGTATACCACATTGACTTGAAATTTTTCACATTTGTTATAATAGGCAAAGTGGCAATAATATCATTTTCGAACATGACCGCAAAACGACTCAAGTCCATGAGTGGTAGTGCTATCCGTAATCTTCTTAAACAGGCGGGCAAAAAAAACTTTATTGCACTAAGCGGCGGATATCCTGACCCCGCTTGTTTTCCAGTCTCAATAATTGAAGAGTTGCGGCGCAAAATTAAAACTAAGTACGGAAATGACATATTTCAATATGGAAAGACGGAGGGATTAACCGATCTTCTCGATATTCTTCCATCCTTTTTGAAACGAAGTAACAGGCGTGTAGTTGCGACACCGGATACAATCGCCATTACCTGTGGCTCTCAGCAAGCACTCACGATTATCGCCCTTATGTTTATAAACCCGGGGGATTTGATTGCTGTTGAATCGCCGACTTATTTAGGAGCACTCCAGGCTTTTAATGCGTTTCAGCCACGATACGTTGAAATATTAACAGATAAAGATGGCATGATCCCAGGTTCTCTTGAAAATATAATCAAAAAATATCCTGCCATAAAATTTATCTACGCAATCCCCACATTTCAGAATCCGACAGGACGCGTTATCCCTTTAAGAAGGAGAATTGAAATTGCGAAAATTATAGTTAAATATAATAAACTTCTCGTTGAAGATGATCCATATAGTGAAGTGCGGTATGAGGGTGATCATCTCCCGTCAATTTGTTCATTAGCACCGGCAAACACTATTCATCTATTCACATTTTCCAAGACGTTGGTGCCTGACGTACGGGTAGGGGGCATGGTTGCAAGTGAGGAAATCAAAAATACCGCAGTACTCATTAAACAGGGCCTTGATCTATTTACAAGTAATTATAATCAAGCGCTTGTGTCGGAATACCTTCGCGGTGATTATTTAGAGGGACATCTAAAAAAAATAATAAAAATATATAGACCAAGAAAAACATGTATGTTCGAAAGCATCAAAAAATATTTTCCAGACATTTTTGAGGTGACTAACTCGCAGGGAGGAATGTTCGTATGGGTCTCTCAACTGACAGACGCAAAAAAATATAAACTCAATATCGAGGAGTTAGTAGAGAAAACGCTGGCGAAGAATGTGGGTTTTGTGCCAGGATTTCCTTTTTATGCAAATCAAAAAAACGCACTCTTCTCCATGCGACTTAACTTTACCAATCAGTCTGAGGAAAGCATAGAAAAAGGAATTGAAATAATCGGTTCTGCAATACACAAGTTACTGAAATAAATTGAAGTGAATATCCCCATATATATAGGAACTTCTGAAAAGCTTAATAATATTCGCTGCATTAAAGCTGCTCGGGATATAAAAGAAGGAGAACTTATTGAATCATGTCCTATTATTCTTCTTGCATTTTCGGAGCTTGATTATCATGATAAAACAGTTTTGAGCCACTACAGTTACAACTGGAATGATACCCATGACGCATTTGTCTTGGGATACTGTGTGTTGACCAACCACTCATATGAGCCCAATACAAAATTTGTCCGCAATTTTAAAACAAAGAAAATGGAGTATTTCGCGATAA
>PFLF01000017.1 GCA_002784505.1 Candidatus Roizmanbacteria bacterium CG_4_10_14_0_8_um_filter_39_9 | reverse complement strand
TTTATTGTGTCTTTTGAAAATATGATTACTCACCATCACATATTTTACAAATTTTTTACCCCGAAGCAGAGCTTCGAGGAATTCTTTCGATTAATGAGAAATAGGCGCGAACCAAGGCCAATTGATGTGTATTGGATATGTATTACTATAGGCATGTCCCGCATGGCGCATTGCAACGATCCATGTGCGAAGGGGGAATACGGTTGAAAATACAGTTGAAAAGCTAAATGTTTGTACTATAATACAATTATTATGCTAAATAAAGGTATTAATATACAAAGAACAATTAAAAAAGACGTCATAAAGCATCTTCAGCCGAATAAAGTGGTGGTTATCTATGGTCCTCGCCAGGTGGGGAAAACAACCCTTGTCAAAGAAATCCTTCAAGGCGTAAAGGAAGATGTACTTTTTGTGTCTGGAGAGGACAAATCGGTACACCCATGGCTCAGCAGTCAATCAAATTCAATCCTTCAAGAAAATATTGGAAATAAAAAACTTCTTGTAATCGATGAGGCTCAGAAAATATACCAAATCGGGCTTAATCTGAAGATTATGGTAGATATGATACCCGGAATAAAAATTATTACCACTGGATCATCTTCATTTAAACTTGCAAACCAAGTTGGGGAGCCGCTCGTTGGACGTAGGTGGGAATATTTTTTGTACCCTATTTCACAAATGGAGCTTACCCCGTATGAAAATCTGTTTGAAACAAAAGCGCTTCTTCCCTCACGTCTCATTTATGGTTCATATCCCGAAGTTATTACTACTTCAGATCAACATGAAAAAATAAGGATACTCAAAAGTGTCGTTGACAATCACCTTTATTCAGATCTGTTGGAATTCGAAGGAATAAGAAAATCGTATAAGATTATCCAGCTTCTTCGTCTTATCGCCCTTCAAATTGGCTTCGAAGTCTCTCTAAACGAAGTAGGAGGGCAACTAGGGCTAAATACTCGCACTGTTGAAAG
The DNA here is from genome assembly GCA_002784505.1 of Candidatus Roizmanbacteria bacterium CG_4_10_14_0_8_um_filter_39_9. Lineage (GTDB taxonomy): Bacteria > Patescibacteriota > Microgenomatia > UBA1406 > GWC2-37-13 > YC2-FULL-38-9. The sequence continues at coordinate 7,546 of PFLF01000017.1, read as the reverse complement.
ATATCTCGATCTTCTTGAAAAAGCATTTGTACTGAAGAGAGTGCATGGATTTTCCCGAAATTTACGAAAAGAAGTTACCAAAAGTGCGCGATTTTACTTTTATGATAACGGCATTCGAAATGCTATTTTGAACAGTTTTAATTCTTTAGAACTTCGAAGCGATGTGGGGCAGTTATGGGAGAACTATCTTTTTATTGAAAGACTCAAGGTACAAGAATACAAACATCTATACAGAAATAATTATTTTTGGAGGACCTACGACCAGCAGGAAATTGATCTTGTCGAAGAATATGAGGGGGTGCTTCACGGATATGAATTTAAGTGGGGGAGCAAGAATGCCAAATGTCCGAAAAGTTGGAGCTCCACTTACCCGAAAAGCACCTTCAAGACCATTAATCGAGACAACTATCTATCATTTATTATTAATGAGAAATAGGCGCGAACCAAGGCCAATTGATGTGTATTGGATATGTATTACTATAGGGATGTCCCGAGAAGCGCATTGCAACGATCCATGTGCGAAGGGGGAATACGGTTGATATTTAAGCGAAGATATCATATAATTTCACTATACAAATTAATATTAATCTGTATGGAGCCATTATACGTTTTATAGTTAAAATATGTATATTCGTTCAGTCGAGATACCGATCGCAAAGTATCTTGTAAATAAACCAGAGGGGGTTTTATTTATCTGGGGACCACGACGATCGGGGAAAACAACACTTCTTACTAAACTGTCAAAAAAACTCAAAGTCCCCGTGTTTGATTTTGATCTTCTGTCAGATCAAGAGAAGTTTGTTCCCCGCAAGGAACTGCTTGAAAAAATAACCCGTGAACACAAAATCATTCTTATTGATGAAGTACAAAATTATCCTGAGTCAACCGTAGCCATTAAGGCTCTCATTGATCACTTTCCCGTGCATATTATCGCAACGGGAAGCAGCGAACTACGTCAAAAAACAAAAGAGTTTGATAGTCTAGCCGGGAGATATGCAGAAGTCTACTGCCTACCTTTTTCACTTGATGAACTGCATAAAAACACAAAACAGGCTTCTTATGAAGAAACACTTTTTGAAAGGCGTGTGCTTTCGGAAGGTATCCGATATGGTTTTTACCCGGAGATTTATACCACTCAAGCAGAGAACAAAAAAATAATGCGCCTGGAGAAACTCCTCGACACGTTTGTTTTGAAAGATGTGATTGCGCTTTATGATTTAAAAAATGCAAAATTAGCAAAAGACATTCTCATTAAAATAGCCCTTCAAATAGGGCAAGAGGTATCACTTCGCGAGATTGCAGGGAGTCTACAGGCGAACGTAACGACTGTTTCAAATTATATTGAAGTATTTGTAAAAAACTATATTCTTCTTCCTCTTCCTTCATTTAAGACAAATATGCGCAAAGCCGTCTCGGAAAATAAAAAATACTTCTTTTTCGACCTTGGTATACGAAATGCTTTGGTGCGGGATTTTCGACCACTTGATCTTCGACCTGACAAAGGTGGAGTGTTTGAAAATTTTATCATTGCAGAAATTGAGAAAAAAAGAAGAAACAAGGGTTTGTTATATACTCCTTATTTTTATCGGGAATACGGTGGAAGAGAAGTGGATATGGTACTTGAGGATTATCAAAAAGAATATACTTGCTTTGAAATAAAATATCAAGAAGCGCATCCAAAAAAAGCATTCCCCTTGTCCCATTCATTTTATACCATTCATAAAGACAACTATGCAAAAGTTATTGAAGGATTAAAATGAGGCTAATTGATGTGTATTGGATATGTATTACTATAGGATACGGTTGAAATTGAGATTATTATAGGGTATAATTGAAAAATATGTCATCAGGAGAAAGGCAGAAGCGCTCAGCACAACATGGTGGAATAGGAATGTCACGCCTTCCTGCTTCATTTGGGCCCGGTCGCCTTCATCCAAGACACCCACAACTTGATGTTGGACTTCATCCACATTGGGAAAAGGTAAAAGGGAAGCCAACACAGATAACGTTTGGTGAGTATATGCAAAGATATGGAATGCCTGGGCTTATATTGGCTTTCAACACCGGTTTTGGTCCGCTTTCACAACTTGGTCAACACGGCGAAGTAAATGGAACAGATCACATATCATTTGTTCCGCCAGATATTCATGTAGACATGCCCCATATTGGCATAGATGGGCCAATGTTAGTAGCAGGTCGCAATACGGCTATAGATCTCACGGTTGGTGCGCTCAATCCGGCATTTGCTGCCCAATTAAAGCTCGGTCTGGACAACATGGGGCCCGCTGCAACCTCAAAAACAATAGATTTTTTTGTCGGCCAGGTAAAAGCATATGAAGATAAAATTGACCCTTCATTTACCAACACTCCCTCAGGAGTTGTAGCCGAGGCAGCACGATTAAGCGGACACGACCCAAGGAAAATAAAGGGTGGAATGAGCGAAATCGCGCTCAAAGGTTTGGCTCGCATGGCAGCACAAGAAAAGCGCAACCCCGGGTCCGTAAAACTAGGGGACGTCGTCCGCTACATGTTCTTCATCACAAACGATTATGTCATTTCAAGGGATGGGAGAACTGTTACAGCGGTTTGGGAGGATAATACAACAGAAGAAACCCGAACAGAGATCATGTCTGTTGAGGAAGCATGGAAAAAAATAGCATCGTTAAATACAATTGGAAATTGGATTGATGCGATAACAAGCAGCAAAAAACCAGGAAATAATAGTGTAGCTCTTGCCATCAATGATCCTGCAGAGCCTCCTCCTACGGTAAGTGCACAGGAGCCGCCAGCAAACGGAGAGCCAACAGTTGGGTCGGGGAATCCACCAACGGAAGGGGTTCCTCCTGTTGCTATGCCAACAGCAACTGAAGCATCGACCACAAGACAATCTCCCATTGAAGGCCTAGTATATGCAAATGTGAATGGGGCAATACCTGCAAATGATTATGTTGCAATAGTGAATGGGGTTACACAAACATATCCTGGTTTTAATGAGCTTAATCAAACAACTAAGTGTGCAATCGTTGGAACAAATGAGATCCCCGTTGAACAGTTTTTGAGGCAAGACAACTTACAGGTGCTTGCAGCCACTGCTGCAGTAGTTGATCAGCTTTTTGGGCTGGGACAACCAGCAAAGGGTTCAACAGCACTGCGGGAGGGAATGTGGAAAAATCAACCCATCGCAGAAGTAGCCCCTTTTACGTATGTTCGAACAGGAAAAAACGGGGAACCTGAATTCGGGATCACCCTACAACCGGGAAACTACGGATACGGAGTAGTGTGTGAAAAAAATGGAGTACTTATGATTGGCGCAACAGACGGAAACTATAAACTTGCTACAGAACTTAAACCGCTTTTTTTAACTCCTGCTGAGTGGGTCAACAATCTATTCCCAGGAAAAGAAAACGAAGCCGCAAGAAAAGAACTTATGACTGTCATAAAAAGTTTGAAAATGGGCGCTGACGGAAGAATTCATTTCCTGACAGAAAAAGGCGAAGAAGTTGCAGCCGCGCAGTGGGTTGGAGATAAAAAAACTGAAATATTTATCCTAGGGCTTGATGGCATAAGTGGAGTACCTCAGATGAGCGAACAGATGGCACAAGCACTATCAAATGACGCCGAATATCTTTCTGCAATGGGCATAAAACCTGAACAGGTGAAGATGGTATATCAGAGCATGAAAGATGTGAACGGAGATCCATTTATGGTAGCGATCGATCAGACAACCGGGGTGCCAAGAGCAATTGGAACACAAGGGACGGGGGGGGAGTGGGTGTGGAATAGCTTATTATTAGACGATGCCGGTCAAAAAGCAGGACTCGATATGGGTGCATATTTTGCAGAAAACAACCCCGCAGTACTTAAAGCAATAAAAGAGAATTTTAATATGGGAACTATTTGGGTTGGTATGAGCTATAGTCAACCGGAAAGGGGGAAGTTTGATGATACGTCTCTAAAATATTATGGTGAAATCGCAAAACAAAACAAAATAGAAACTATGGCAATGCCCCTTATCTGGCAAGAAGATGTTCCAAAATGGATAACAGAAGGAAATTTTTCAAAAGAAGAACTAACAGAGATCATGCAAACACACATTAAAACCCTTATGAAGAAACATCCAGAAATAACAAACTGGGTTGTTGTAAACGAACCATATGCCCCACCATATATAACCAACGACATTTTTCATAAAACCATTAGTGAGGATTATATTCAATTGGCGTTTGAGGCAGCGCGAGAAGCGAATCCAAAGGCGAAACTGATATTAAACAATAGTCATAACCATACCGAAAGTGGAATAATGTTTGAAAGAACATTAAAACTTTCAAAAATACTTGCAGAAAAAGGACTTATCGATTATGTTGGTGTTGAAATGCACATTGATGGATCAAAACCCCCATCAGAACAAGAATTGATTAAAGCATTATCACAATATCCAGTTCCCATATTTGTTACCGAGCTTGATGTAAACATGTCAAACGTAAGTGGCTCACAGAAAGAAAGAATGCACAAGCAAGCAGAAATCTATATGACAATTGGAAGAGGAATTGTACAGGCGGGAAATGTAAAAAAAGTAAACTTGTGGGGAATTAATGACAATGGGTCAGTCTGGGAAGCGTTTAGAAATCAGCCAAATGCTGACCCTCTTCTTTTTGATGATAATTTCAACAAAAAGAAGGCATATTATTGGTTTTTAAGAGGCATTATTGAGGGGCTTATTGGTGCGCGCTATGAATAATTGATCCGCCAAGGTAAGAGCATAGTATGTTCCATAATACACATATCTTTTCCATAATCTTTTCGGTTCGGACAATAATCTAAATAACCATTCAAGACCAATTTTTTGCATCCACCTCGGAGCCTGTTTTTTTACTCCAGATATAAAATCGAAAGCCGCGCCAACAGGGATAATAACCAATGGGTCTAATAATGGTTTGAGCTGGGATGAAACCACTTCTTGTAATGGGCTACCAAGCGCAACAAAAAGTATATTTGGTTTTGAATAATTAATTTTTTGGCCTAATCGATATAGATCATTTTTATTTAGCATTTTATATTGTGATGGTTCAGTTCCAGCAATTTTAAGGCGGGGAAATAAACGTATTAATTTTTTTTTCAGCAAAACAAGCGTTTGAGCATTCGTGCCATATAGAAAAACATAGATACTGTTTTTTTGAGCAAAGGCGCATGTTTTTAACATAAGATCTGGTCCGTATACTCGTTCTTTTAGATTGGTTTCATGAAGCCAATTAAGTGATTTCATAACCCAAAAACTGTCGGGGACTAAATAGTCAAAAGTTGCTAATGCTTTTTTTACCTTTTTGTCCCCTTGTGCAATTACAAGCGTTTGTGATGCGATAGGAGAAATCAAAAGTGCCCGTTTGTAAGTTATCGCCTTCTGAATTTTAGACAATATATACTCATAATCGCATGCACTGACCATGTTTTCGAGTATTTTATATTTGCCTTGATTGATCATGGGTAATTATTGAGTCGATTATATTTTTGATAGACGATGTTGGTTTCCACTGGGGGTATTGTTTTTGAAATTTGGAATAGTCAGAGATCCACCACTTATGATCTCCTGTTCTTGCCCGAGACAATTTTTTTATTAACATTTTGACATGTAATTTATGTTTCAAATAGTCGAGTATTTCTAGAATCGACCATGCATTATTTCTTCCGCCTCCTAGATTGTATACTTCGCCTCTAATTGGATTTTTCATAAATAAATAAAATGCTTGCGCCACATCTTTCGCGTGCAATATATCTCGCACCTGTTTTCCCTCATATCCAATGATAGTGCACTTGTTATTTATCACAATATCATGAATAAGATAAGTTAAAAAACCTTGTTCTAATGCTCCGCTTTGATGTTCACCTGTGATTACTCCGAGACGAAATACTCCAGTATTAAGATAAAAATATTTTCCATATTCTTGTACAAGAATATCTGCCGCAACCTTTGAAGATCCAAACAAACTATGTGTTGATTGATCGATAGAAAATGATTCAGGGATTCCTAGGTAGTATTGATGATCTTTTTTTAGATCGAATCTTTTAGCAGTTGATTTAAAAGGTAAAGAGTTGACCAAATCTCCATAGACCTTATTAGTTGAGGTAAAAATAAAAACAGCGTTCGGGCAATATGTTCTGTATAGCTCCAAAAGTTGAAGAGTCGCTTGGGCATTTATTGAAAAATCGAGAAGGGGATCTTTTTTTGCCCAATCATGAGATGTTTGTGCAGCCGTATGAATAATGGTGCAGATTGATTTACTATAACCGACCATTATTTTTTTCATTTCTAGCACATTTCTTATATCAACAGCAGCGTGGACATATTGATGAGGGTAAGTTTGTAATATATATTGAAGCTTTTCATCATATTGTGTTTTAATGTTAAAGAGTCTTGATCGTAAGTTATTATCAATACCAACCACCCCACATCCCTTCTTTAAAAATAGCAGGGCGGCCTCATAGCCAATAAGCCCTAATGAACCCGTTATAAAAACAATTTTTTTCATAGGTTTTTATTATAAAGCAATCCTCTTAAGGTCCAAAACAAAACCTGATATTGTATTATCGTAGGAGGATTAAGAAGAGCAAAAAAAAATAATGACCAAAATGAAATGGAAACGAGCTTAAGATTAACGTTTTTACTTAGGAATACAGAGGCATCCTCTTTAATAAAATAGCCAAGAAGCAACATAAGCGCGATAAAACCAACCAAACCAGTTTCTGCCAGTGTAGCTAACACAATGTTATGCGGATGAGTTTGTGTTATTTTATCAAGCCTATTTTGAGGGTCTGATAGAGAAAAAACAATCGTTTTTTTTCCCTGAAGTAAATCATAGTAATTTGACAAACCAATACCAAACACAGGGTAGGCAGAAAATATTTTATAAGACTCTTTCCAATAATAAATGCGCGAAAAAACTGTTGAATAATCACTTTCAGAAGGGTCAACCAGCCTTGTAAAAGAACTGGTATTATTTTGTTGGAAACGTGGAATATAAATAATCAATGCAAAAAATAGAAATACCAATGCGATATTTCTATAACTAAACACGCTTTTTTTTATAAAAAGTAGTAAAGACATCGATGATATTATGAGCATTAGCAAATGAGTTCTGAAGCTGGACAATAATGCTGAGGCTGAAATTAACAATATAATTAACCATCTAATGATCCTTTCCTGTGTGTGGATCAACGTTATATTAATAAACAACAAGGGTATAAGGGCACTTTCGTACATATCAATAAAGTATCTGGATCTTGCTGCATTTAGTCTCAAAACCTCATAATATTTATCGTTGACCAATAACCGAATAAAATTATTTGGAAAATAGTAGAGTGCAATTTGAATGAACAAATTCACGACCATCGTAACAATCATTAAATATATAAATTGTTTTGTGCGGCTACGAGTGTTTATGCTGTTGATGAATAAAACAAAAAAAAGAATTGCAACTAGCTGTGTTTTGTACTGGGTCAGATACTCAATTACACTTATTGTACTAATAATAGAAACGGACATCGAGGCTAG
>PFLF01000005.1 GCA_002784505.1 Candidatus Roizmanbacteria bacterium CG_4_10_14_0_8_um_filter_39_9 | reverse complement strand
ACTTTCAGCATATACGAACAGGGATTTGCTCAAAGATCAGGTTCGAGAATTTAAACCAATCTCATACGGCTTAGGAGAAACAAAGCTGATTTCTTTAGCAACCATGAAGCAAGCCGATATGATAGTAGTTGCTGTTGTTGGAATGGTGGGGCTTGCCCCAACATTAGCCGCCATAAGAAGCGGAAAAGATATTGCCCTCGCAACAAAAGAGGTATTGGTTATTGCAGGAGAGTTGGTCGTCGCAGAGGCTAAAAAACACAAAGTTAACATCGTTCCAATTGACTCCGAACACTCTGCTCTTTTTCAATCGATGAAAAGCGGAAAAAAAGAGGAGATAAAAAAGCTCATCCTGACGATGGGAAAAGGTTCAATTGCACGGATGAAAACGAAAGATCTGCACAAAGTAACCTTTAAAGATATGCAAAACCGTCCGGTCTGGGATTTGGGAAATAAAATCATGGTAGATAGCGCCACCTGTTTAAATAAGAGCTTTGAAATTATTGAGGCGAGATGGCTATTTGGTGTTTTGCCGGAACAGATTTCGGTAGTTGTTCATCCTGAGTATATTTGTCATTCGCTGGTTGAATTTAAAGATGGAAGCATTATCACAGAACTCGGAACACCAGATATGAAACGTTATATCCAGTACGCACTTTTTTACCCGCTAAGAAAAGAGATGAGAGTTACAAAAAGCATTGAACTTAGTGGCAAAACACTAAGTTTTGAAAAAGCCCCATTTGCAAAATTTCCCGGGTTACAACTTGGGTTTGACGCAATAATAAAGGGAGGGACAATGCCCGCCGTCTTACACGGAGCAGATGAAACTGCCGTTAAATATTTTCATGCCGGAAAAATTACATTTGTTGATATCCCGCAAGTCATTAAAAATACAATGGATGCACATACAGCAATACAGAATCCAACACTTAAAGATGTTGTTGATGCTGAAACATGGGCAAAAGCATATGCCGAAATCATTATTTCACAAATGAAAAATGAATAAAAAGATTTCCGTTATATTGACTGCTGCGGGAAACGGATCAAGAATTGGTAAGCATAAAATTCTTATGCTGATAAAAGGAAAACCGTTAATATGGTATACCCTCAAGCATTTTAGCAGGGTAAAGAAAATTGATGAGATTATTGTTGTTGCAAAGCAGGAAGATTTCAAAAAACTCCATTCCATAGCAAAAGATGTTGGTGTTTCAATTAAGACTGTTGAAGGAGGGAGTGAAAGGATTATATCCGAATACAACGGAATAATTGCTTCAAAAGGCGACCTCATTCTTGCTCATGACGGCTGTCGTCCATTTCCTCCACCCCATGTAATTGAGAGTGTGATTGACGCTGTTTTGAAATACCCGGCGGTAACAGTGGGAGTACATCCAACAACCAGCGTAAAATATAGCACAGGAGCTTATGTCAAAAAATCATTTGTAAGAAAAAATACGTGGTTGGGACAGACGCCGCAGGGTTTTAAACGGGAAATAATTTTAAATGCGCTAAAAAGAGCCATTAAAAGAAAATATTTTATACCGACAGATGATGCAGAGTTGGTTGCAAATATGGGAATAAGAGTACGAATCGTTGAGGGAGACGAGGTAAATATTAAAGTTACCCAACCCAACGATGTATATATTGCGGAGCGGATATTAGAAGTTTATAAAGCATGACGTATGTTCAAAATAGGGATCGGACAGGATAGTCATAAGATTCACAAAAAGATCAATTCAAAAAAACCCCTTACTCTTGGCGGTGTGATCATTGACTTGAATATTGAGGTAGATGCTGACTCAGACGGAGATATTCTTATTCATAGTTTGTGTAATGCAATAAATACTGCATTAGGTCTCGGTTCTTTTGACAGTTATGCTGGCCCCTTATGCAGGTCCGGAGTTACAGACGGCAGAGAATATCTCCTTGTAGCCATAGACAAAGTAAGGCATGCTGGATATCAGGTTAATAATATTTCAATTTCGATTGAAGCGGGGTGTCCGCGACTTGAGATCCATCTGGAAAAAATGGTTTCGTCGCTTTCATCTCTACTGAAAATAGGTAAAGACAATATTGGAATCGCAGCAACAAGTGGGGACGGTTTAAGTAGTTTCGCAAAGGGAAAGGGTATTCAATGTTTTTCAATCGTAAGTTTAATTAAACAGGAATGATTAAAGAAAAAGCGTTTGCTAAGCTAAATTTAAATCTTCACATACTGGCGAATCCTTCGTATAAAAAAAAGACAGGATATTTTCAGATTCATTTTATAAACTCTGAATTGAATCTATATGATGAACTCACATTTGAGGCCCAACCAAAAAAAATCAGCCTCATATGTAACGTAAAAGAATTACAAACAAAAGAAAATTTAGTATATCGAGCGGCATCTTTGCTAAAAAAAGAAATTGGTAATTCACAGTTGGGAGTAAAAATAACCTTGCTAAAAAAAATTCCTGTTTGTGCAGGATTGGGTGGAGGAAGCAGTGATGCGGCGATGACACTGAGATCTCTTTTGCAATTATGGAATGTAAAAAAAAAAGCAACAATGAATAAAATATGCAGCTCTTTAGGAAGCGACGTATTCTATTCGATGCGAGGGGGATTATGTGAGATAACGGGAATAGGAAATAAAGTAAAGTCAATACAACATAAACCCTTTAGTCTGTGGGCAGTATTAGTTACGCCAGCAGTTCAAAAGCCATCAACATCATGGATGTATTCGCATCTGCACATTGATAAAATAGGGAATCATGTTTATAAATTGCGAAACATGAAAAAAGCGCTATTAAATGGTGATAAAAATATCTTTTTAAACAGCATATATAACGATTTTGACACGACCATTGAGCATCTTTTTCCGGAAGTCAGGTCAATAAAAAATAGTTTACATAAAAATGGAGCTTTGGCTGAGTACGTTGCTGGGTCCGGCTTAACCGTTGTTGGGATATATGATACAGAAAAACTGGCCTTGATGGCGTTTAATAATTTACAAGTTCAATACAAAACATTAGTATGGACAAACATAAAATCATAAGGAGAAGCGAGACAAGGGTAATAAAAATAGGAAATCTCAAGATTGGCGGAGGAAATCCAGTCTTGGTTCAATCAATGACACAAACAAAAACATATGATGTAGATGCAACCGTTAGACAAATTATTCTTCTTGAAAAGGCGGGTTGCGAAATTATTCGGGTAGCCACATCAGATTTACAGTCTGCAAAAGCAATTGGGGAAATCAAAAAACAGATTCATATTCCGATCGTCGCAGATGTCCAATTTCAATATTTATCTGCCCTTGAAGCCATAAAGCAGGGCGTTGATAAGGTAAGGTTTAATCCAGGAAATATCGGGTCAAAGGAAAAAGTTGAGGCAATCGTCAAAGCATGTAAGGGGAAGAATATTCCCATCCGAATTGGAATAAATATGGGCTCTCTTGAAAAAGATTTATTCGCCAAGTACGGAAAATACGGGATACCTCGAGTAATGCTTGAATCGGCAACTCGCCATATAAAAATTCTTGAAGATTTGGATTTCCATGATATAGTCGTTTCCTTGAAAGGGTCGGACGTAAACGTCACAAAAGATGTTCATTTATTATATGCTATGCGTTATAACTATCCACTGCACGTGGGAATAACTGAGGCGGGTACTGTGCGGAGCGGAAGCATTAAAAGCGCCGTGGGTATTGGCGCAATTCTATCTGAGGGAATCGGAGACACAATTAGGGTATCAATCAGTGGCGCACCTCAAGAACAGGTGCGGGTTGGATGGGAAATACTCAAAGCATTAAAGCTCAGACAAAAAGGAGTTGAAATTATTTCTTGCCCAACATGCGGAAGGACAGAAATAGATTTGATAGGACTAGCGAATAAAGTAGAACACATTCTTAAAGATGTGAATGCGCCCATCAAGGTTGCGGTTATGGGATGTGTTGTAAACGGTCCGGGGGAAGCAAGCTTTGCCGATATTGGACTTTGCGGCGGAAAAGGACAGGCTGCAATCATGAAAAAGGGGAAAGTAATAAAATCGGTTAAAGAAAACGAGATGTTTGCACTATTTATTGATGAAATAAAAAAAGTGCTGAACGAAAAAGGATATAAGGATGAGATAAAAAACATTCGAAATTAATATGATCATGTCATGTATCTAGCATATTCATCCCCTGGAAGAGTATATCTGTCAGGTGAGCATGCCGTTGTGTATGGTAAACCCGCACTTGTTACCGCAATAAATCTTCGTCTTACCGTAACGGTGGAAGAAGGAAAAAAAGAAACAAAAACTTCGTTTATTCAAATAATCAAAGTCGTACAACAATACCTTACAAGCAAAAAAATTACCCATTCTGACAAGAGCATACATCTCTCGGTCAAGTCAAATATTCCAGTTGGACGTGGTCTTGGATCATCTGCTGCACTATCAGTTGCGGCCGCAGCTGCTCTTTTGGAATTTTATACCGGTAAAGAGAATTCGTCTGAAGAGATCAATAACTGCGCATACCGGATTGAAAAATTGTTCCACTTACATCCGTCAGGGGTTGATGTAAGCGCTTCTTGTTTTGGGGGACTGATCTATTACCGTAAGGAATTTGAATTTTTAAAAAACATTTCAAGGCTGAATTTGAAGATACCAAAAAATATTTCCGATAAATTAATCCTCATTGATACGGGGCATCCTATTGAATCAACGGGACAAATGGTAGAAATGGTCGGGACAAGATATAATAAAGAAACGAGCCGGGTGGAAAAGCTTTTGAATCAGATTGAGAAAAATGTAAAGCAACTAGTGGTCTCCTTAATGAAGGAAGACGTTGCTTTCTTCAAAAAAACAATTTCTGAAAATCAAAAAGCGCTGGTTGATTTGGGAGTCGTGTCAAAAAAAGCCGTTGGAATACTTAAGTATCTTGAGAAGTTGGGAGTCGGAAAAATAACAGGGGGAGGAGGATTGAAAAAGGGATCTGGGTTCATTCTTTTCTATGCAGAAGATCTTGAAGGGCTAAAAAATCACTTAGAAATTAGTAAAATTCCATATATTCCATTTTCTCCAACGTTGGAAGGATGCAAAAAAGAACTATGAGTATAAAAGTATCAGCGCCAGGCAAACTTCTCCTATTGGGCGACCACAGTGTGGTATATGGATATCCCTGTCTTGTTACCGCCGTTGATAAAAGACTCTATGTGGAGGCGGAGGTGATAGAGAGTGACAATGATGACATTATTACTCCGCAGGTGAAAGAAAGCCGGTTTGTTCTTGAGTCCATTGCCTATTTTAAAGAACAGTTTCAGATAAAAGAGTCGGTTCGTATTAAAACAAAGGGGGACTTTTCTCATCAAGTTGGCCTTGGCTCATCATCGGCCGTGACCGTTGCCACCTTTAAAGCACTAAGTCTTTTATTTAATAAACAAATGAATCTGCGGGAACTTTTTCAAATGAGTTACCATGTCAATCTGCTTATTCAGGGAGTGGGATCAGGATTCGATATAGCTGCCGCAACTTACGGCGAAACACTTGAATATGTTGTCGGTGGAAAAGTTATCGAGCCCCTTCATATCAAATCACTTCCGCTGGTCGTTGGTTATTCCGGAATAAAGGCAGATACTCCATTTTATATCAGGCGTGTTGCAGAGGCTTTTAAATCAAAAAAAGAGGAGATGGAATCAATTTTTAATTCCATGAAAACTCTTGTCGAACGGGCAAAAAAAGGGCTTCTCTCAAACGATCTGACGCAAGTGGGACAAGCGATGAATAAAAATCAGGAGCTTCTTGTTAAACTGGGAGTAAGTACACCCAAGCTTGATGATATGGTATCATCAGCGGTTAGTGCCGGCGCTTACGGCGCAAAGTTATCGGGAGCTGGTGGGGGAGACTGTATGATCGCACTTATTGATGAAACTAAGAGGTTGGAGATTGAGACGGCTATTGAAAAAGTTGGGGGAGAAATAATTCACGTGAATGTAAACACAACCGGTGTTACTGTTGAATCATAATATGCAAACAACCGATGATCAAAAAGAACTATTTATAGTCGTTGATGAACAGGACAACATTAAAGAGTTTAGAACAAGGGGCGAGTGTCATCAGAATAGGAATTTGATTCATCGCGCAGTCGATGTTGTTCTTTTTAATACAAAAGGGGAAATAGCCTTTCAAAAACGAAGCATGACCAAGGATACATCACCCGGGTTTTATTCAATTTCCGCATCCGGGCACGTATCAAAGGGCGAATCATATCTTCAAGCTGCTGTGCGGGAAATGGAAGAAGAAATCGGCGTTCGGAGCATAAAACTTGAGTATGTTGCCACACAACTTGCCGAAAGCCCAAAAGAAAAAGAAATGTTTATGCTATTTAAAGGAACATATGATGGGAATTTCAAGATAAATAAAGACGAGGTTGAAGGAGTCTATTATTTTAATAAGTCACAAATGGCAAAAATAAAAAAGTGCATTACCCCCTGTTCACTTGCAAGTTTAAAGATTCTCGGTTGGCTATGAAAAAAACAGCCGTTGCACCATCAAACATTGCATTTATCAAATACTGGGGGAAAAAAGATGAGGCTCTTCGTTTGCCGAGTAACGGGAGTATCTCAATGAACTTAAGTAATTTACTTACTACGACAACGGTGGAATTTGATGATCAATATAAAAAGGACGAGGTAGTGATTGAGGGATCAACTGAGATGAGAGACATTCAAAAAGTGATCGCTCATCTAAACCTCATTCGAAACAGAGCAAACATTAAAACGTATGCAAAAGTCATGTCTCAAAATAATTTTCCTTCATCAACAGGCCTGTCTTCATCCGCCTCCGGGTTTGCTGCCTTGACAGTTGCCGCGGCAGCAGCCGCAGGTTTAAGTCTCAATGAAAAAGAAACATCAATTTTAGCTCGCATTGGATCCGGATCTGCATGCAGATCAATCCCGTCCGGATTTGTTGAATGGCTTGATGGGAACGACTCTGAAAGCTCGTATGCAGAGTCTATTTATCCTCCCGGACATTGGGACATTGTTGATGTTGTTGCGGTGGTTAGTCGTGAAAAAAAAGAAGTCTCAACAACCGACGGTCATCGGCTTGCCTCAACAAGTCCGTTTAATGAACTTAGACTTTCGCATGTGTCAAAACGGATTGCAGAGTGTAAAAAAATATTGAAAGAAAAAAAATTTACTTTGTTTGGTGA
>PFLF01000057.1 GCA_002784505.1 Candidatus Roizmanbacteria bacterium CG_4_10_14_0_8_um_filter_39_9 | reverse complement strand
ATCGCCGGAAGCTTGGTACGATCAAATATTACACCATCTGTCATAGTTATTGATCTGAAATCACGAAGGGAAGCCTTGAAAGTTAATTCGAAGTTCGAAATTCGAAATTCGAAATTAAGGAAATATCGCAATAAAGCGGGCACTATCGATAGTCAGGCTGTTGCCCGGTTATGTAAATTGCGGGATCAATATTTATTAAGGCACAAACCTTTACGGATGATCGTCGAGGGAGAAGAGGACCTGTTAGCCTTAGCTGCAATTTTACTTGCACCCCTACATTCGATTATATTGTACGGACAATACAATCTGGGAGTTATACTGGTTACGGTTACCGAAGAAAAGAAAAATGAGATATATAAAATAGTTTCAAAATTTGAGGTAAAATAAAATAATGGGGCTGTCTCGAGCGTCAACAATTGATATAATCGGAGTATGACAAAATATCAACCAAAGGAATTTGAAGAATCCATAAAACAGTTGTGGGAAAAAGAAAAAGTGTATCTGACCATCGACCTGCCTGCCGGCAGGCAGGGCCATCGGCCATCGGCCATCGACTCTAAAAAGATGTACTGTCTCTCTATGTTTCCCTATCCCTCAGGCGCAGGACTACACGTAGGACATGTGCGCATCTACACCGGCACCGATGTTTTGGCACGCTATTTCCGCATGAAGGGTTATGAAGTACTCCATCCAATGGGCTGGGATGCATTTGGTCTTCCAGCTGAAAACGCCGCGATAAAGGCAAAAAAAAATCCGATGGATATGGTCCCCAACAACATTGCCAACTTCAAAAGGCAGATGAATATGTTGGGACTTTCTTACGATTGGTCGCGTGAGTTTGCAACGACTGACCCCTCCTATTATCGTTTTACCCAATGGCTTTTCATCCAGTTTTTTAAGATGGGGCTACTCTATAAAAAAAACACTCCGATTAATTTTTGTCCCAGCTGCAAAACCGGACTTTCAGAAGAAGAAGTTTTGCCAAACGGAACTCATGAACGGTGTGGTAAGATGATAACAAAAAAAGATTTGCCCCAGTGGATATTTAGAATCACGACATACGCGCAGCGTTTACTTTCAGACCTTAAAGGTTTGGACTGGCCGGAAGGGATTTTAACCATGCAAAGAAACTGGATTGGAAAAAAAGAAGGGATAAATATTACCTACAAAGTTGTCCCTCCGGATCCTGTCAGCAGTTCTCTTCCCACCAGTGCTCGTGCTCTGCGCGCTGTTGGGAACCCTGGAACTGCTGCTACCCGTTCCACAGGTGTTGAGATCACTTGTTTTACAACCGCGCCGGTAAATTTCGGTATGACCTTTATTGTAGTCGCTCCTGAGCATCCGCTTGTCAAGAAAATAATGGACGGTAGAATTAAGGTTTCTGAGGCTGAACGCAAAAATGTAATAGAGTATTATGAAAAATCAATTAAAAAATCTGATATGGATCGGCAAGCGGAAGGAAGAGAGAAAACTGGAATCTTCACGGGGCTTTATGCTACTAATCAAGTGGCAGGTTGGGATGTGCCGGTGTGGGTCTCTGATTTCGTTGTCGGACACGTGGGAACGGGCGCAGTCCAAGGATGTCCGGGCCATGATTATAAGGATTTTGAGTTTGCAAAAAAATTTAATCTCCCTATTATTCGGGTTGTTGAGGGAAAAAACGGAGACAGATCACAAATTGAGCGAATGGATCAGATTGTTGTAAAGGGGATGAAAGGAAAAATGATGAACTCAAAATTTCTTGATGGGTTGGATTTTGCAGAGGGATTGGAGAAGACTATGGATTATATCGAAAAGAACAACTGGGGCAAGCGTGTTGCAAGCTATCATCTTCGCGACTGGATATTTTCAAGACAGCGGTATTGGGGTGAACCGATACCGATGGTATACTGCGAAAGCTGTGCAAAAAAAGAAGTTTCTTGGTGGACTACCGATGAGGGTAAAGCCTTTCAAAAAGAGTATCAAAATATATCTAAAGCAGATCAAACTATACAAAAAGAAATGGGAGGGTGGTTTCCATTAGTTGAACAAGACCTGCCTCTTAAGCTTCCCTATGTCAAAAGTTATGAACCGACCGATACGGGCGAGTCACCACTTTCGGCAATTGATTCATTTAAAAATACTATCTGTCCAAATTGTGGCGGACTTGCAGTTGCGGAAACCGATACGATGCCAAACTGGGCGGGAAGCTGCTGGTATTTTCTGGCTTTCCCCTTTTGGAATAAGGAGAAAGCAAATTCGAAATTAGAAATTCAAAATTTGAAATCAATTGAAAATTTCAAAGTCCAAATTTCAAATTCTTCCTGGCCTCCGGTTGACTGGTACTTAGGGGGAGCGGAACATGCGGTTTTGCACCTACTTTATGCACGGTTCTGGGTGAAGGCGTTGCAGGATTTGGGGCTTCTGAGCTTCTCGGAACCCTTTTTGCGGCTCCGAAATGTGGGAATGGTTTTGGCTGAGGATCACCGCAAGATGAGTAAGTCATACGGTAATGTCATCAATCCTGACGATGTGGTTGCCGAATACGGTGCTGACGCTCTGCGGATCTATGAGATGTTTATGGCACCATTTAACATGGAAATTTCTTGGTCAACTAAGGCACTCCAAGGAGGCTATCGGTTTTTAAATCGAATCTGGCAGTTATTTCATACTCCTGATAAAATTAAGGGAGATACTGAGGATAAGCAGGTAAAAAAACTTGTTGTATCACTCCATAGAACAATTAAGAAGGTTGAAGGAGATGTTGCACAAACAAAATATAATACGGCGATTGCCGCTATGATGGAGTTTCTTAACGAGTGGGAAAAGGGGACCGTTGGTTTATCTTACTCTGAAGCCAAGAAATTCTTACAGATCTTATCACCATTTGCACCCTTTATTGCAGAGCACCTGTGGAGAGATATATATAAAGAGAAAACTTCTATTTGTATTTCCTCTTGGCCTGCAGTGGATGAAAAGCAGTTGGTAGCTTCCGAAATTCAACTTCCCGTGCAGGTTGCAGGGAAGGTGCGAGGAGTATTAACGATTTCAGCAAGCGCACCAAAGGAAGAAGCGGAGAAGTTGGCACTTCTTGATGAAAAAATAAAAAAACACATAGGAGAAAATAAATATAGGAGCATCTACGTACCGGGCAAAATTCTTAATTTTGTATTAAGCGGGTAATTTGATAGAATATCGGGGATTGCTTTGCCGGCCGAAGTCCCCCGATTTAAGAGACGAAGGCTGGTTTAATGGGCCGCCGTCGCAACGAATATCCGAGATCGTCTAATGGTAGTCGCCTCATCGGCGACCCGCCGGAGAGGCGGGGACAAGACTATGTTTTACACGTATGTATTAATAAGTGAGAAAAATCAACGACTATATGTTGGTTCAACTGAGGATTTAAGACAACGATTTAAAGAACACAACCAAGGTATTGGAGGTAAATACACGAGTAACAATAGGCCCTTTTTATTGGTATATTATGAGGCCTTTCTTTCAAAAAGTGACGCGATAAAACAGGAGCATTTTTATAAGACTGGGTATGGAAGAGAAGTGTTGCGTGGTAAAATTAATGGTAGCTTAAAGTTAATATGCCCGATCGTCTAATGGTAGGACATCAGACTCTGAATCTGATTATCCTGGTTCGAGTCCAGGTTGGGCAACAATACAAATAAATAGTAGTCGCCTCATCGGCGACCCGCCGGAGAGGCGGGGACATCAGACTCTGAATCTGATTATCCAGGGTAAGAGTCCAGGTTGGGCAACAATAATGTTGTTATAATGTATAATGGCAGCACCATGAATCCACGTGTCAACGTCTTAAATAACTACTCTCCTCACATATTTCTTGCTTGACAACGGCTTAAAAATAGCCGCAAACCCATCTTTTTAACAGTTAACTTTAATGTCATGAAAATCATACGATCGGAGAAACAAGCTCTTCATTATTTGTTTGGATTCATCCCAAAAGGGGAAGTATTTATGTATCCTGGCCCAGTAGGGGTTAATAGAATGAAACACCTTCTTCTGCTTATAGGTAATCCACAAAACGTACCTAGATTCATTCACGTTGCCGGTACGTCGGGAAAAGGATCGACGGCCTATTACATAAGTACCATATTAAGAAGTTTAGGATTTAACGTAGGCCTTGGTGCATCGCCTCATCTGCTCGACATGCGGGAACGTTTTCAAGTTAATAATAGGCTCATAAGCAAGCAAGAGTTTTGTACATATCTGAATGAGATTGCGCCAATGATAGAGAAAGCATCCCGGTCAAAATTTGGAAAACTTACCTATACCGAAGTGACAACAGCACTGGCCTATTATATTTTTTTCAGGAAAGGAGCTGAATATGTGGTTATGGAGACGCATTTGGGTGGATTATTTGATGCAACAAACGTCATTGAAAGACCAAACAAGCTGGCTGTAATTACAAAAATAGGCCATGATCATATGCATATATTAGGCACAACCCTAAAGGAAATAGCGTTTCAAAAAGCTGGCATTATTCAAATGTCCAACATTGTTGTGACTACAAAACAACATCCACAAGCTTTAAGGGTTATTAAAAAAATCTCGCGAGTTAAAAAAGCAAAATTATATGTAGTTAAAGGAGAAGAAACGAAGAATGTGTCTCTTGTACCTGAGCCAAAGTTCGATTTTAGCTACTTGAAAAGAACCATAAAGAATATTACATTACAAATGCTCGGGTCTTTTCAAATTCAAAACTGTTCTCAGGCACTGGCAACCGTCATGCTACTTTCAGAAAGAGATAAATTCAACGTCAGTACAAAAAAAGTAAAATATGCTTTAGCGCATGCATTGTTTCCGGGAAGAATGCAATTATTTACGCTCAAAACCCAAGCGGTAGTAATTGACGGGGCACATAATCCACAAAAAATGGCAATGTTTATAAAAAACCTTAAGGCATATTATCCTCAGCAAAAATATAATTTTTTGATTGCCTTCAAAAAAGGCAAAGACTATAGAAGTATATTGAGATATGTTATTCCCTTAGCCCAAAAGATAGTAATCACTTCATTTTTCAATCAGACCAATTTCCAGGGCTTTGCCAATTTTGCCGAGGATCCCCGTATTATCGTCAAAGTTTTGAGTAGTTTGCATTTTGAAGATTATTGTATTTGTGAAAATAGTGAAGAGGCATTAAGAATGTTACTTCGGGAAGAAAATAAAGTCGGAGTGATAACGGGATCGTTATATTTACTGAGTGAAGTTTACCCTAAACTTAAATTAATGAGCTTCAAGTAACTGGACCAGTTATATGGGTTGTTTAGTGTGCTTGATTTTATTAAAACAATGTTATAACATTAGTTATAACTATGAACCAAACAATCATTCCCATAGGCAACTCATACGGAGTTATCATTCCAAAAGATTTATTAGACTCAACAGGATTAAAACCAGGAGGTAAGATTTTGCTTGAAAAAGATCCAAACAACAAAAAAACCATTATTCTGAGCCAGAATGGTAAAAAGAACGCATCATCAATCACCCCCAACTTCCTCCGGATTGTCGAGAATATTAATAAAAAATACGGCGCCGTTTTTAAAGAACTGGCCCAAAAATAATGTGGAAGATGAAATAGTATATTTGACCCTTGAACAAGTTATACTCATCCACGAAGACCAAATAGAAAGATATGGAGGCAGCCATGGACTTCGGGATGTTGCACTTCTTGAATCTGCCATATTTCGCCCTCAGACAACGTTTGGAGGGGTCAACTTATATAAATCAATTTTTGATAAAACAGGAGCGATGGTACAGTCTATTTTGTTAAATCATCCTTTTGTTGATGGAAACAAAAGAACAGCAATCGCTTCAGCCTTGGTATTTTTAGCATTAAACGATTACTCGTTTAATGTTTTGCAGAAGGAACTATCAATTGCTTCTTTGAATATGGTAAATAAAAAATGGAGCGTAAACAAAATCTCTCGTTGGTTGAAACAAAAAGCCAAAAAGACGGGATGAGGATATGAACCCTCCCCACTGTACCACCGGGTAAGCTAAATAATTCTCCCCTGTAAAACGTTTTTTATCTTCACTAAAATAGAGTCATTATGATAGACACTGGCACAAAACCTAAGAGGAAGGTATATTCCTCTCGTGTGAAATTTCAGGCAGTGTTGGAAGTTATCAAAGGAAAATCAGTCGGGGAAATAGCGCGGGCATACGGCTTTCACCCCACTATGTTTTCCAAGTGGAGGAGAAAGTTTGAGGAACAAGGATATCAGGTTTTTGATGAGGGAAAAAAAGATGAGAGTAAAAATAAAATAGATGAGCTTACCCGACTGATAGGAAAGAAAGAGGTGGAAATAGAGCTGTTAAAAAAATTTGTGGGGAGTGGGGATTAACTGTCAAACAAAAAGTTGAGATACTCATTCCCCATGTAAAAGCATATGGTCTCAACTTTTGTTGTTATGTCGTGGGGATTGGGAAAAGTAGTTGGTACCATTACCAACACTGCACCTTGAAAATTCGGGAACAAGAAAAGGAAGAAAAAGAATTGAAAGAAAAAGTAATCCAGATAATTACGGAGAATCCAGGATATGGGTACCGGAGAATCAAGCCAGCACTGAAGGAGGTGGGAATTGTTATCAACCACAAGAAGCTCATTCCCCTCTTACGGAAGTGGGGAGTATTGATACAGAGGTCAATCAAGCGTAAAACAGCCTCTGGAATTG
Organism: Candidatus Roizmanbacteria bacterium CG_4_10_14_0_8_um_filter_39_9; assembly: GCA_002784505.1. Classification (GTDB taxonomy): domain Bacteria; phylum Patescibacteriota; class Microgenomatia; order UBA1406; family GWC2-37-13; genus YC2-FULL-38-9. The sequence goes on along the minus strand of PFLF01000057.1, from coordinate 638 downwards.
ATAAGATCCTGTCATTCTTGGGGAGTAAGGTAATGGCAATAAAGAGGTTGTCAAAAGAGGAATGTAACCAATTGGGCAAAATCGTTTACACGGACTTTACTGAAATTTTATATCACCAAGGAAAAGCAAAGCTATATTTGTCCCCTTATCTGGAGCGGGTAACAAAAGCGGTAGTAGGATATGCAATCGGAGATGGCCCCACCACAGTTCTTACCCAAGAAGCATTCAAAAAGGCTGTGAGAAGGCTTGTGTCCTGGGGAGTAGATGTTACACGGTCATACTTCCATCAAGACCAAGGATCAGCCTACAAAGCATACGAATATGTGCGGATGATTGTGATACAAACAAAAGCAAACATCTCCTACTCACGAGTAGGAACGCCGGGAGATAACCCAGAGATGGAGTCATTTTTCGGTCGTCTAAAAGATGACTGGAGAAACGCCTTCTTACAGGCAGAAACAAGAGAAGAGGCAATACAGTTGATTAATAAAGCAATACTGTATTACAATACAAAAAGAATTCATTCCAATCACCAGAACAAGTCACCGTTACAATACTTACGAGAATTACAGAAAACAAAAAAACGTTAATAATTTGTGAAGATTTTTTCGTCGTTTTAAGGAAGGTTAGATAGAGTA